>JAPYQV010000303.1 GCA_029937205.1 Alphaproteobacteria bacterium | reverse complement strand
CGTTCCGATGTACCAAAAACCGGCCATGCACTAACATTCAAATTGGACCAATCAAGTGGGGCTGATCAAATCGTCGCGCGCACCAAGTCGTCATCGTCAATGACCAGAATCTTGGGTTTCTTCCCGTCCGGCATCTTTTGCGGCGGACCTTTCGTCTAGTTTTGTTTGTTTACTGAATTAACCATAACGTCATCAACTGTGGAATGATTAATCCACAACGTCAAGATTTGGAATTACTTTTAACCATTCAAGCCTCGACTTGGCTAACACTTAACATAGTTAACAACCAATTAAATTCTTGCGGAGCAGAAATGTTGCGCGCGACAAGATGAATCGGTCAAAATCGCTTGACCAAAACAGCCTTCAGTAAATATTATACAAAATGTTCAGAATTTACTACACAAATCAAGTGAGAGCTAAATTGCGACGAGACGAACGCGCGCATTGGCGCCCTGCGGAATAGAAATATGCCCGAACAGACACAGCCAAACACAGTGACTCATTTATGGGAGAAATCCCTCCCGGACGATATCGATTGGCGCGCGCCGCTCACCCCTGGGCCGCTGCCGGGTTTAATGGAAAATGCAGCGAAGAAATATGGCAACCGGCCGGCCATCGATTTTATGGACCGAATATTTACCTATGGCGAAGTGGCCGATCTGGTAAATCGCGCCGCCAAGGGGTTGCAGGATCAAGGCGTAACAAAAGGCAAGCATGTCGGCCTGATGTTGCCCAATTGCCCGGCCATGGTGATCTCCTATTACGCCGTGCTCCGGGCGGGCGGCACCGTGGTCAATTTCAACCCGCTTTACGCAGAAGATGAAATTCGTGAACAGATCGAGGATTCGGAATGTGAAATTTTGATCACCCTCGACATGCCGCTAATCTATGACAAAGCGGCAAAAATGCTCGGCAAGACGCGGCTCAATAAAATCGTGCTCGCGACCATGGCCGAGCAGCTGCCATTCCCGAAAAATCTGCTGTATCGGCTGTTACGGCGGAAATCAATTGTGACCATGCCGAACGACAGCCGCCATATCTCGTTCAAGAGCTTAACCGCCAACGACGGCCGGCCGGCGGCTGTCGATATCGACCCGCACGGGGATATCGCAGTGCTGCAATATACCGGCGGCACGACCGGGCGGCCCAAGGGCGCCATGCTGACCCACGCCAACCTCACCAACAATGTGCAGCAGGCGGCTTATTTCTTCCCCGAAACTAATTTTGGCGAAGAAGTGATGATGGGCGTGCTGCCCATATTCCACGTTTTCGCCATGACGGTGGTGATGAATTTCAGCGTTCATGCCGGCGCCAAGATGATCTTGCTGCCGCGTTTCGAATTGGAGACGGCGCTCAAGATCATCCATAAAAAACGCCCAACGTTCTTTCCCGCCGTGCCCACAATCTATATCGCCATCAACAACCATCCCGATGTGGCGGCGAAAAAATATGATTTAACTTCGATGAAATATTGCCTGGCCGGCGGCGACACCCTGCCCCGCGAAGTGCAGGAGAAATTCGAATCCCTCTCCGGCTGCAGCTTGCTCGAAGGCTATGGTCTCAGCGAGACCTCACCCGTTGCGCTGTGCAATCCGCCGACCGGAAAATCACGGCCCGGCTCGCTCGGCCTGCCGACACCGGGCACGATCGTCGAGATCACCGATGTCGAAAATCCGTCGACGGTTCTGCCGCAGGGCGAGACCGGCGAGATCTGCATCACCGGCCCGCAAGTCATGCGCGGCTATTGGAAACGCGAAGAAGAAAGCGCGGCGGCACTTTTGGATGGCCGCTTCCATACCGGCGATGTCGGCTATATCGACGAAGACGGCTATACGTTCCTGATCGACCGACTGAAAGAAATCATTATCGCCGGCGGCTACAATATCTATCCACGCCATGTCGAGGAGGCGATATATCGCCACCCGGCGGTTGAGGAAGTCACGGTTGCCGGCATCGAAGATGATTATCGCCAGCAGACGGTCAAGGCGTATGTTAAGTTGCGCGCCGGCCAATCGCTCGACGCGGAAGAGCTGAGCGCCTTTCTTAAGGACAAGCTCTCCGCCATCGAATTGCCCAAGCAGATCGAATTTCGCGACGAATTGCCGAAAACCCTGATCGGCAAGCTCTCCAAAAAAGAACTGGTCGCCGAAGAGGCTGCCAAACGCAACGCAAGCACATCTACTTGAGTCGATACCCACCTGTCCGGCGTGATACACAGGCCACAGGTAATTCAAATGAAATCATCATTAGCGCGAGGTCGAAATCATGAAGCCCGTTGTCATCGCAGGATACAAAAGATCCCCCTTCCATTTCGCCCATAAGGGCCAATTGGTAAAAAAGCGGCCCGACGACCTCGCCGCCGATGTGGTGCGCGGGTTGATCGAGAGTAGTGGCGTCGATCCCGCCGGCATCGAAGATCTGATCATGGGCTGCGCCTTTCCAGAGGGCGAGCAGGGCATGAACGTGGCGCGCATTGTCGGCCTGTTATCCGACCTGCCGATTTCCGTCGCTGGCGTCACGGTCAACCGTTTCTGCGGCTCGTCGATGCAGTCCATTCACATCGCCGCTGGCGCCATTCAGATGAATGCCGGCGAGGCGTTCATTTGCGCCGGGGTCGAATCCATGTCGCGCATTCCCGTCGGCGGCTTCAACCCGATGCCCAACGCCGATCTCTATGAGCGCAACGAAGGCGCCTATATGGCGATGGGCGAAACGGCCGAGAACCTGGCCCAGAAATACCAGATACCGCGCGAGGAACAGGAGCAACTCGCCGTTTCGAGCCATGCCAAGGCGACAGCGGCGCGCGAGGAAGGGCGCTTCGCCGACGAGATCGTGCCCGTAGATTGCGACGGCGAGACGATCGACCAGGACGGCTGTATCCGCCCGGGCACCAACCTCGAAAAATTGGCCAGCTTGGAGCCGGCGTTCGACGCCGAAGGTACGGTCACCGCCGCCACATCGTCACCGCTTACCGACGGCGCCGCCGCCGTCCTGGTCTGCACAGAGGAATTCGCAGCGGCCAATAAGCTAGATGTGTTGGCGTCGATCAAAAGCATCGCCGTGGCCGGCTGCCAGCCGGAAATCATGGGCTATGGCCCGGTGGTCTCGACCGCCAAGGCGCTTGAGCGCGCCGGCATCCGTATGTCGGATATCGATGTAATCGAGCTCAATGAGGCGTTCGCTGTGCAGGCGCTGGCCTGTGTGCGCGAGCTTTCGATCGACCTCGATAAGATGAACTTGGACGGCGGCGCCGTGGCGCTCGGCCATCCGCTCGGCGCCACGGGGGCGCGCATCACCGGCAAGGCGGCGCAGCTCTTGAAGCGCGAGGGCAAAAAATATGCGCTCGCTACCCAGTGCATCGGCGGCGGCCAGGGTATCTCGACCATCCTCGAGGCGGCTTGATGGCAATTAACAAAGTCGCCGTTATCGGCGCCGGCGTGATGGGCAGTGGCATCGCCGCCCATGTGGCGAATGCCGGCCATGACGTGGTGCTGCTCGACATTGTACCTGACGGCGCCAAGAAACGCAGCGAACTTGCGCTCGATGCGGTCGAACGCATGCTCAAAACCGAGCCCGCCGCGTTCATGGAAAAGCGCGGCGCCAAGCGCGTCACCTGCGGCAATATCGAGGATGATCTGAATCTGCTCGCCGATGCTGACTGGATTGTCGAGGCGGTGATCGAGAAACGCGACATTAAGCAGCAAATCTACCGCCAGATCGATGGCGTGCGTAAAGCCGACAGCATCGTTTCCTCCAACACCTCGACCATCCCCTGCCGCGATTTGATGGACGGTATGGATGAGGCGTTCCAGCGTGATTTTTTCATCACCCACTTTTTCAATCCGCCGCGCTATATGCGCCTCCTCGAAATCGTCGCCGGCGAGAACACCCGCGCGGAAGCGATTGCGGCGGTTCGTGAATTTGCCGATATCAAGCTCGGCAAGGGCGTGGTCGATTGCAAGGACACACCCGGCTTCATCGCCAACCGCATCGGCACCTTCTGGATTCAGGCGGCGGTGGTCGAGGCCTTTAAGGGCACGGTCACGGTCGAGGAAGCCGACGCCGCCATCGGCCGCGCGCTCGGCATTCCCAAGACCGGTATATTTGGCCTGATGGATCTGGTTGGCATCGACCTGATGCCGCTGGTGAGCAAAAGCCTCTATGACAGCGTGCCGGAAGATGACGCCTACCGCACCCTATACGGCGAGCCGGAACTGATCCTCAAAATGATCGCCGAGGGCTCGATCGGGCGCAAAGGCAAGGGCGGCTTCTACCGCCTGGTGCGCGAGGGCGGCGAAAAGCGCAAGGAAGCGATAGACCTCGCCACTGGCGACTACCGGCCGGCGGAGAAACCCGTACTTGAAAGCGCCAAAGCCGGGCGCAAAGG
>JAPYQV010000302.1 GCA_029937205.1 Alphaproteobacteria bacterium | reverse complement strand
TGCGCGGCGCGCCTACGGTGGCGGCGTTTACTATACTGAGATTTACGGCGCCAACAGAGCGCAAATCCTTGACCCGAACATGATCTTTCCGGGGCAAATACTGGCTTTGCCGGTGCTGAATTAGCGCCTGCCGATTAAGCGTCGTGGGTCTGGTTAGCGCCGCTATGTTCGACCAATAAATCGAGATAGGGCGCCAGCGACAATACCATCATGGCGATATTGGTGACGAAGCCGTCGGCGGTGAAATCGCCCATTTCAGGCAGATCGACTGTTTTCGACAGCACCGCATTACTGTCATGCATAATCTGCAACATACCGCCCGCTGGCGCTTCGGCGTCGGAAACAATGGCGGTCCATTTGCCGCGTTTGTCGGAATCTTCGGCGGTAAAGGGAACGGTGGCGAGCTGCAGGCGTAACTCAAGCGTGAGGCGGCCATCTGCGCGGTCAACGGCGCCTTCGAATTTGCTGTCGCGCCAGGAAAAACGAAATACCAGCGGATATTTCGGCTCGCGTTGCGTCAGGCCGCCGGATGAGTCGACTTCGAGGGAATTCAATTCAATGGGCGTTTTCGGCTCTCCGATGACATCGATCGCGCGCAACATTTTCCGGTCCTTTCCGCTCACACAAAATAAACCCGTATGTCGGGCAAACGCTGGTCGCGCTGGCCCACGTGAACATACGCAAACGCCATTAGACCCGTATTTATCTAAATAATTAGTAAATACATCGAAAGTTTTGACGGTCGGGGCTTAGTCGAGGCGCGCAATCATATAAGTGAGCAGGGAATTTATTTTGGCTTTGTCCTGGGCGGACAGGCCATGGGTCGCGAGCGCGTTGACCTCTTGCGCATAGGGCACAAGTTCTTCGCGCAATTGCTGGCCGCGCTCGGTCAAGTGGACGTTGATGCGGCGTCGGTCGTTTTCGTCGCGGACGCGGCGCACCAGCCCGTCGCGTTCCATCCGGTCGAGGGTGCGGGTGGTTGTCGGTTCCTCGATCTGTACCCGGCGGCTGAGTTGCTTTTGGCTGAGGCCGTCCTGCTCCCACAGGAACAGCAGCAGCGGCCACTGCCCGGCGCTCACGTCATGCTCGGCGAACCGCGCCTGCAGGGCACGGGAAAAGAGGCGCGCGGCAACGCCCACCAGCTGAGAGGTGCTGTCCTCAATGACAAAGGTCGAGCCGCCGTCTTCCTCTGCGGCGGGCCCGGGATGTCTGCGCGATATTTGATACGCCACAAGATGCCTTTTTTGCTGCGCCGAAAGAGCCGGTGGAGGAAAACTTAACGCGGCTTCATCGCCAAGACAATAAGGCGCCACAGGGCTTCAGGCCACCCACGGCGCGTGTTAGGGTCCCGCCCCAATTGTGCCATACCAACCTCGGGAGATGAAATTTGATGGCCATCATCAACACGTGCAAGAAAAAGATGCTCAAGGGCGAGCCGGTGATCGGAGCGTGGCTGTCGATGGGCAGCCCGATCGCGGCGGAGATTGTTGCCAATGCCGGCTATGACGCGGTCATTATGGACCATGAGCATGGCCCCGGCGATTTTCTCAACGCGATTTCGCTGATGCAGGCGGTGGCCGAGGCTGGCCCAACGCCAATGATGCGCGTGCCGTGGAACGATACCGTCTATATCAAGCGGGCGCTCGATATCGGTGTGATGGGAATTATCGTGCCCTATGTGCAGAACGCCGAGGAGGCGCGCGCTGCCGTTGCCGCATGCCACTATCCGACGGCCGGCATTCGCGGTGTGGCGCCGCATGCCGCGCGCTGCTCGCGCTGGGGTGCGCGGCTGAGCGAATATCGCCAGGCCGTGCCAAAGCAATTGCTTGTCATGTGTCAAATTGAGACCGCGGAAGCGGTCGAAAATATCGAGGAAATTGCGGCGGTCGATGGCCTCGATATGCTGTTCATGGGGCCGGGCGATATCGCCGCCAGCCTCGGCCATGTGATGGATCCCACCCATCCCGAAGTGGTTAAATTTTTGGATTACACGGAACGTAAATTGCGCAAAACCAACAAACTGCTTGGCACCGTCACGCGCCCCGGGCAAACGCTTAAGTGGACCTACGAGCGCGGTTATGACCTTGTTATCGCCGCCAGCGATGCCAAACTTGTTGGCGCCGGCGCCCAGGCGCAGGTCGATGGATTCCGGGAAAAATTGCTGAAACGGCCAAAACGGCCCAACGCACCCCATCGCAAAGCCCGCTAAACCGAGCATATTTGCCAATTTTAACGAAGGTTTAAGCGCCGCGGCGCTAACTTTGCAGGGCAGCCACGCCCCGGCTATCACTGCAAAGAGGCGGGCCGTTCATGGTCCAGAATGCGGCGCAAAAGATCAGTGTTGCCATCCCGCGAATGCCGGATGCGGATATGGTCTTGCCCTACCTCCGGCGCATTGATGCGGCGCGCTATTACAGTAATTTTGGCCCGCTGGTGCGGGAATTCGAGGCTCGGATTGGCGCTGGCTATGGCGTCGAGCCGGCCTGCGTCAGCAGCGTTGCCAGCGGAACGGCGGCCCTCACCCTGGCGTTGCGGGCCAGCGCGCCGACACCGGGCAGTCTCTGCATGATGCCTTCCTGGACTTTCTCCGCCACCGCGCATGCGGCACGCGAAGCCGGTCTCACACCCTATTTTGTCGAAGTGGCACGCGACAGCTGGGCGTTAACGCCGGAAATCGCCGACGCGAAAATGCGCCATGCGCCGGGCGAGGTGGGGGTGGTTCTGCCGGTCGCGCCGTTCGGCGCGCCGATTGGCTATGACCGTTGGGATGAATTCTCCGCCGCAACCGGTGTTCCTGTGGTGATCGACGCGGCAGCCGCCTTCGATACGGCCCAGCCCGGTCGCGCGCCGGTGGTGATCAGTCTGCATGCGACCAAAGTACTTGGCGTCGGCGAAGGCGGCCTGTTGATATCGCGCGACGCCGATTTGGTCGCCAAAGTGCGCAGCCTATCAAATTTTGGCTTTCAGCACAGCCGTGTCGCCGCCCTGCCCGGGATCAACGCCAAACTCAGTGAATACGCCGCTGCCGTCGGGTTGGCGGCGCTCGATGCCTGGCCGTTCGTCCGCACCGGCTATGTGCGGTTGGCCCAAACTTACGCCGCGGCGCTCTCGGCCATCCCCGAACTATCCGTCCTGCCGGGCTTCGGCCAGGGGTGGGCGGGCACGACATGCCTTGTGGAATTGGCCGATCCGGTCACCAGCGCCGTCGCCAGGGATCTCACGCGCGCTGGCATTGAGAGTCGGCAATGGTGGGGACGGGGCTGCCACCAACAGGCGGCATTCGCCTATTATCCCAGTAGCTCGCTTGCCGTCACCCGGTATCTCGCCAATCATACGCTCGCGCTGCCGTTTCATTTGGGCCTCGGGCCGGCTGAATTGAACCGTATCGTTAGCGTCGTGGCGGACAGTCTGGCGTCGAGCGCCACGGCGCCGCTTTCTCAGCCGCGCCATCAAAACGACGCAGCGCAAGCGAGTTGACGTCCCCCGATCGGCAATTGGCAGCCCTCGCGGCAAGCCGTAGACTTCCAATTCCGAGACACCAATTCGTGGAAACACCATGCCGAAATGGGCGACCGGGCCGACCGGCCATCCTTCTTTCTGGAAGCGCGCGAAAAAGGAATTGAGCGTTGCCGATCCGGTATTGGCCGATGTTATCAAGAGCTGTGGGCGCGGTGGATTGACCGGGCACGGCGATCCCTTCGTCACTCTTGTCCGCGCTATCGTCGCCCAGCAAATATCGGTGCGCGCGGCCGATTCCATTTGGAACCGGCTTGATGAGACGGTCGGCGGTATTTCTCCGGACCGGGTCGTGGCGCACAGTGAAGCCGAGTTGCATGGCGCCGGATTGACGCGGCGCAAGGCCTCTTATATTCGCGATATGGCGCTGGCCTTTCAGGATGGCAGCCTGGCGCCGACACTGTGGCATCAAAAAGAGGATGAGGAAATAATCGTCGAACTTCTCAAGTTGCGCGGTATCGGCCGCTGGACGGCGGAAATGTTCCTGATATTCCACCTCCTCAGGCCGAATGTCCTGCCGCTCGACGACATCGGACTGATTCGTGCCTGTGAGCGGCATTATGCCGGTGGCGATGCTCTTGCGCGCGAAGAGATCGAAACCCTGGCCCAGCCCTGGCAACCCTGGCGCTCGGTCGCGACGTGGTATCTCTGGCGCAGCCTCGACCCGACCGCGGTGGCTTATTAGTTAGCCCTCAAACGCCGGGCGGTCGCTGCGCGATATCGATCGAATTATTACCGCCCGTGATAGGCCCCTCTTCCCCGGCGGGGAAGAGGGGTTGGGGAGAAGGGGTGAACCAAGCGCGCAGCGCTCTTTTGTTTATTCGCTCAAACGCCGGGCGGTCGCATCCGCTCCCTTGGCTACCTCGTATTAACTCGGGC
>JAPYQV010000301.1 GCA_029937205.1 Alphaproteobacteria bacterium | reverse complement strand
GTCCTGCAACGTGCCAGCTCGGTGAAATACTGTGTCCTGTCCATCCGGCCTGGGCGACCCAATGGCGCGCACATGTTTGATATTTCCGTCAGGGCTCAGAATGCGAAACACATAGGTATAGTCTTCAACGCTCGTTGCCATTTCCTCTCTGGCCTTTGCCACTCTGTCACGGTCGGCCGGGTGAACAAGATCAAGGGTGTTTTCGAGCACAGGATTGAAGCCGTCCTGAGGCACGCCAAAAATTCGATACATCTCGTCGGACCACGAGAGAATTCCGGTGCGCTCATCGTTAACCCAACTCCCGATTTGGGCGATACGTTGGGCTTCGCTGAGGCGGCCCTCGCTTTCGCGCAGCGCAGCTTCGGCTTGTTTGCGTTCGCTGATATCCTGAACCATGGCGACGCGAAAACGCGCACTTTCGATATCGTCGCCGACGATGGATCCGGTAATATGCGCCCACAGCACCGTGCCGTCCTTGCGCAAGAAGCGCTTCTCCATCTGGAAGCTCTCGATTTCTCTACGGTTCAGCTGGTCGGACAGCCGCCTATTCTCCGCGACGTCGTCGGGGTGCGTATAACGCGTCCAAGGAACCCCGTCCAATTCGCCTAATTCATACCCCAACAACGTGGTAAGGGCTGGGTTGCAGGTCAGTATGCGATCATCGACAGTCGCAATCGAGATGCCGAAAGCAGAGTCTTCGAAAATCGTTCGAAACCGCGCCTCGCTTTCACTGAGCGCCTGTTCGGCGTTTTTCCGCTCGGTGATGTCCAACGCCAGTGATGCGACACCCGTCGTCTTTCCCTGAACGTCCTGTAGCGGTGTGTTGTACCACTCGATGAACACTATACTTCCATCTTTCGTCATGTTTTCGTTGACGGTACGGTCCCCGCCTTTCTGATCAAGTTGGCTCCGGAAAATTTCGGCCACGAGATCTATGTGGCGCTCCGGTATGATGAGGTCGTTGGCATGACGGCCCAGCGCCTCCTCCGTGCTGTAGCCGAATATGATTTCGGCCGCCGGATTCCATTCACGCACCGTGCCATCGACATTCCATACGATGGCGGCAAGCGGTGTGCCTGTAATGTGGTGCGAAAGGCTTTGCTCACTTTCGCGCAGCTCTTCCTCGCGCCGTTTGATATCCGTAATATCCGTTCGAAGGCTTACTCTGCCACCGTCAGGCAATACGTGATCGCTGTAATTAATCCAACGCCCATTTCCCAACTCGACCTCGAACCTGCTATCGGCGATCTGTTGACGGAGAATGTCGTTGATGAACTCGTTCTCGCGGTCGACGGCGGCGGGCACGGCGCCGCTTAAGATGAACGCCCGGCGATTGTCATCGGCCTTCGCGCCCGGCACCAGAAGATGCGCGATCTCGGGATAAATTTCCCGGTATCGTTTGTTGGCGAATACCAATCGCTCATCGGAATCGTAAAGTACAAATCCTTCCGATGCATTGTCCACGGCTTCGCGAAAGCGATTGGCTTCGATCTCAGCCACTTTGCGCGCGCTGATGTCCTGGGCGGTGCCATGCATGGCGGTCGGTTTATGCGCATCATCCGTCACAGTTGTACCGCGGTTCTGAATGAAGCGCGTCTCGCCATCGGGTCTGCGGATGCGGTATTCTATGTCATAGGATGCTCCCGTATGGCTGGAGCTCGACAAGGCTTCCTCGGTCATGGCTCTATATCCGGATGCACCATGGCGAGCGCTTCGCCGAACGTGATTGGCCGTCCCACAGGCTCTACGCCAAATATGCGATAATGTTCTTCGGACCATTGCAGTTTTCCCGTCGCAATATCCCATGTCCAACTGCCGATATGTGCGAGGCGCTGGGCATCGTTGAGGTGCGCCCTGCTTTCACGTAGCGCCTCTTCTGCCCGCCGGCGCCCGGTAATGTCCAGTGATACGCACAAGACGGCGGGCTTTCCGCTGTCCAGGTCCTTAAATGGAATTTTGGTGGTTTCGAGGGTTTTCTCCGCACCCAGTGCATCGACAAACGGCTCCTCGGAAATGTATTTGGATTTTCCGCCTTTGATGACGTCCAAGTCGTCGGCGCGATAGCGGGCGACCAGAGCCGGATCGTCATACACCTCGTCCATCGTCCGCCCGACCATCTCTTCCGCGGTCATTCCGTGCGCTGCGGCCATGGTCTGGTTGACCAGGAGGAATCGGCTGTCACCGTCTTTCGCAAACAGAAAATGCGGCACCAGGTCGAATATCTGGCGCATCGTCTCAAATTGCGTTTCCAAGGCCATTCGAACCCTCCTTGCGCAGCATCAAGAAACCCAATGACGCCGCACAGGTTGTTGCCAAATCGTTAAGATGCGCGTGCTTGCATAAATTTTTTTATCTGGACTCGCCGCCGCGGTTCGATTTCGACCGATCAGGTGCTGATCATCTTCTTTTCGACGCCAACACCCGCTTCCACAGCGCGCTGATACTCAAGCGGCACGGTGGCGGAATCCTGAATCGCGATGCCGGTCGAATCAAAGAGAGTGATGTCGCTGTCCGAAGTGCGGCCCTGTTTTTTGCCGGTGATGATCTCGCCGATCTCACCGGCCACGTCGGCCTCGGTAATATCGCCATTTGTGAGCGGCATGTTGATCTCGCCGTCGCTGCGGCATTGGCGGATATCGTCAACGAAGATACGCGCCCGCTTGGCGATGGCGCCTTCCAGTTCCTGATTGCCGGCGAGGTCAGAGCCGAGTGCCGCGATATGCATGCCGTCGGAGACGTGTTCGTCGCGCACCACAATGTTGCCACCGGTGGTCATGGTCACCACCACATCGGCGCCCGGCACCACATCGTCGATGTTGGTCGAGGGCTTGATGGTGAGGTCGGGGTGGCGGCCTTCCTCGCTTGCCATGAATTTGTCGAGGGTCTGCTGACCGCGGCTCCAGACCCGCACTTCGTCCCAATCGAACACGGTGGCGCAAGTGCGGAGCGCGCCGATGCCGACATCGCCGGCACCCACCAGGGCCAGTATTTTCGAGTTCTTGCGCGCCATCCAGCGTAGCGACGCGGCGGCCGACGCGCCGGTGCGCATCATGGTGTGATAGCTGCCATCGACGATGGCGAGGGGGAATCCGGTTTCCGGGTGGGTATAGACGAGGATCGAGAAGACGGTCGGCAGGTCGAACTTGGCGCGGTTGTTCTCACGGATCGACACCCATTTGCACGCCGCCGCTTCATCGACGCCGGCCACCGGCGCCTCGATGTAAGACGGCATGACCTCCCACTCGCCGGGATATTTGTCCAACACGATATGGCCCTTGGGTTCAAGGTAGCAGCGCCCTTCGCCATGGCGGCGGAAGGCCATCTCGACGCAATCGACATATTCCGCCGGCGTCACCAAGCCCATCATGTCGGTGCGGCTGAGAATGAGGGTTTTGCGGTTGCGCCAGCTGGTCGTCGCCATATTTATCTCCCTTGCAGATGATCGCACGTTCGCTTAGCGGAAGCTTGGTCCGTGCACCCAGCCGACCACCGCATCGCGCGTCCCTTTGGTCACCGGCGTGACCCGATGTAGCCAATAGGTCGGGAAGATCGCGAGCGTGCCCTTCTGGCGCATGGATTTTGCATCGATCTCGACATTATAAAATTCCAAATCGCCGCCTTCATAATCGTCCGGATTTGTCAGTTGGATGGTAAAGCCCAATTTGCGCGAGGCTGCGTAGGCGCGGCCCATATCCATATGCCAATCGTTGTGGCCCTGCATGGATTCGGGATAACGCATGACATAGGGCATATCGTCGGCGACAAACCCGGCGAGATCGAATCGCCAGCCGTTCGAATTAACGGTGCTGATCTCAAGGGAGATCTTGTTGAGTGGCGCGCCCGACCGCTGGTCGACCGGCAGGTATTGCTCGAGGCAACTGCGCGCCTTTCCGACGGCGCTCGGCGCCGCTTTGTCCTCACCGTAACCGCCGACACCGCCTTCGCGCCATTCGCTGTCGATGGCCGACGCGACAACGGCATTGCAGTCTGCATCAGTGAAATGCTGGCCGTGATAGACAAGGCCCACATTGGGATTTCGAAGCGGCATGCTCGGCAACACGATCATCGGCTATAACTCCACGAATTCGTCGCAATAAATTTTGTACGTCTGGCGCTTCGGTTTGTCGCGGTCGGCATCGTCGACATAGCGGATCGAACGCTCGCCTTTCAAGGTGCGCGGCAGAATCATCACGCGGATAAAGCGCATGGCTACTGTTTCGCCGGCCTGTGCGAAGACCGGCGTGACGCCGTCCTCGAACCAGGCTTCACCGGGACTGTAATCATGGCCGGCGCCGCCGGTTTCCACCCGGATGCCACCCTCGAGCAGGCAGCGGATACCCGGCCCCTGATGGACGTGACGATAAGCGCAATCCCCAGGCGGCAGGGCGACGCTGTCGCAG
>JAPYQV010000300.1 GCA_029937205.1 Alphaproteobacteria bacterium | reverse complement strand
GTCTACCGCATGGCCGGCATCGAGCGCGGCGATATCGACGGCCTCTACACCCATGACGCCTTCTCGCCGCTGCCGATCTTCGTGCTCGAGCGCTTCGGCTTCTGCGCCCCAGGCGAAGCTGCCGGCTGGATACAAAACGGCCGCATCGAGCTCGGCGGCGATCTCCCCATGAACACCTCCGGCGGGCTGTTGTCGGAAAGCCATATCGGCGGCTGGAATTCGGTCTACGAAATCGCCAGCCAATTGCGCGGCGATTGCGGCGAGCGCCAGATCGAGAACGCCGAATACCTGCAATGGGGCACCGCCTGGGGCGATTCCTTGGTTTTCAGGAAATGATTCCAGAATGCATTGCGCATTCTGGCAAGCGTGCCAAGCCTAGCGCGCGGATGCGCGCGCCCGGCGATTGAGGGTCTACAAAAATGAGTGCGCCCGAGTTAATACGAGGTAGCCAAGGGTGCGGATGCACCCGCCCGGCGTTTGAGGGCAACCAAAAAAGGAACTCACATGGATATTAGCCAGAAACCCTTACCACGAGTGACACCGGATACTGAGCCCTTCTGGGAAGGCTGCCGCCACCATGAACTGTTGCTCGCCGAATGCAATGCGTGCGGCAAGGTGCATCTGCCGCCCGGACCGGTCTGCCCGTTCTGCTTCTCCGACGATCTCGGCTGGCGCAAAGCCTCGGGCCGCGGCCAGATCAGCGCCTGGACGGTGGTGCACAAGGAATGGTTCGCCGCCTTCAGGGACGACCTACCCTACAACGCGGTTCAAATAGAGCTGGAAGAAGGACCTCGCCTCACCGCGAATCTGGTCGGCGTGGACAACGACAAAATCACCGTCGGCATGAATGTCCAAGTCACCTTCGAAGACGTCACAGAAGACGTAACCCTGCCGCGCTTTCAGCCCCGGTAGCGCGGCTCCGGCACGCCGGGAACTTCCACCTCTACCGCAAACAGCGCGCCGGCCAACGGCTGCGCTGCGCGTTGTTCGTCCGTCAGGCGGAAAAAGGCGCTGGTGATGTAGAGGGTTTTGAGATTGGCGCCGCCCAAGGCACAAGAGGTGACGCGCGAGACCGGAAGCTCGATTTCCTGTACCACGCTACCGTCGGGCGCGTGGCGCAGCACGCAGCTGCCGTCGAAGCGGGCGCTCCAGAGGAAGCCTTCCGCATCGACCGTGGCGCCGTCGGGGATGCCGGGCAGCGTGGCTGTGTTGGCGAAGACGCGCTTGTTGGTGAGCGCGCCGCTTGCGGCATCGAGATCGAAAGCGAAGATTTTCTTCGGCATGCTGTCGGCGCAATAGAGCGTGCCGCCGTCGGGCGAAACGGCGACGCCGTTTGAGAGCGTGATGCCGTCCGCTTCCGCGTGGCTGGTGCCGTCCGCATCCAGGCGATAGAGCCGCCCGGCCGGGCGTTTCAGCATCTTGTCCATGGTGCCGGCCCAGAAGCGGCCCTGGCGATCGGCGCGGCCATCGTTGAGCAGGGTGCCGTCGTCATCGCCGCGTGGATCATGCAGCAATTCATAGGCGCCGGACTCGGGATCATAGAGCGCAAAGCCCTTGCGCCCGGCGATCACCAGCCCGCCTTGTTCCCGGAGGGCGAAAGAATGAACCTTGTCGGGCGGGGTCCAGCTTTCGACCTTGCCGCTGGCGGCATCGAGGCGGTGGATGGCTGGGCGGAAGACATCTGTCCACCACAGACACTCCGCGTCCGCGTCCCATACCGGCACTTCGCCGAGCACATCATCGGTATTTGCCGCGACGGTTACGCCGCCGTCCATATCGCTCATATTGGCTCCCTTTTCCGGCACTGTAACATGCTGGCTTTTTAGGCATAATCACTACCGTCATTCGGGGGAGACAAAATGAACAAGCGTTGGAAGATACGGCCCGACGGATCGAACTGGGGCGATTTCGGCCCGGACGATCAATTGGGCCGGCTTAACCTGCTGACAGAAGCGCGCGTGCTGGAGGCGGTGAAAGAAGTGCGCACGGGGAAAAATTTCTGCCTCAGCATGCCGCTCGACCTGCCGGGCGGTAACGCGATTAATCCAAGCCGGCTGCCGCCCGAGCTCAAGCCCGTCATCCGCGAAGGCGAGATCGCTTTCGATGGCCCGGCCAGGCGCGACAACCCGCTGCAGACCGATCTCCTGTGCGACGACGCCATGCTGATCCACAGCCAATATTCGACCCAGTGGGACAGCTTCGCCCATATCGGCGCGATGTTCGATGCCGATGGCGACGGCGCGCCGGAGCATGTTTATTACAATGGCTTCAAAGTGGTCTCGGAGGAGACCGGACAAGGGCTTTACGGCGCCATCGGCGCGGTCAATCTCGGTATCCAGAACATGGCGGAATCCTGCTTACAAGGGCGCGGCGTGATGATCGATCTGCGCAGCCATTGCGGCGATGCGCGCCGCCCGGTGGGCTACGACGAACTGATGGCGATCATGGCAAAGGACAGCGTCGAGGTGGCGGAAGGCGATCTCGTTTGCCTGCACACCGGCTTCGCCGACCGCATCGTCGAGGCGGCCAAAGCGCCGGATCCCGAACTCATCGGCGCCGTCTGCACGGTACTCGATGGCGATGACAAGGCGCTGCTCAACTGGATCAGCGAGAGCGGCCTCGCGGCGCTTATTTCCGACAATGTCGCGGTCGAGCAATCCTCTTCGGTGGCGCGCGAGATGACGGAACCCGGGCCTGTCCTGCCGCTGCATGAACATTGTCTGTTCAAGATTGGCGTACCCTTGGGCGAGCTTTGGCACCTGAGCGAACTCGCCGCCTGGCTGCGCGAAAGTGGCCGCTCGCGCTTTCTCCTCACCGCGCCGCCGCTCCGCATGCCGGGCGCCGTCGGCTCGCCGGCCACACCCGTCGCCACCGTCTGAAGGTTTCTTCCTATGCAAATGCCTGAATCGCGCACCGCCATGGCGCTGGTCAATGAAATGGTGGCGCGCCACCCGGACCGTGAAGCTCTTGTCGGTGGCGCTGAGCGCTATAGCTGGGCCGAGTTCCAGAGCCGCGTGCGCACCCTCGCCAAGGGTTTGCATGCCGTCGGCGTCCGGCGCGGCGACAAGGTGGCGATTTTGATGGGCAATCGCCCCGAATGGCTGATCGCCGATTTCGCCATTATGGCCTTGGGCGGCGTGATGGTCGCGGCCAACACCTGGGCGACGGCGCGCGAACTGGCCTATCAGCTGAGCCACGCCGAATGCGGCGTGCTGATCATGTCGGCGACTTATCTCAAACGGGATTACACCGCGCTGATCACCGAGGCGCGCACAGAGGATTATGATCTCAGCGATTTGAAGCGAATTTTTTGCCTCATCGACGGCACGCCGCCCGACGGCATGGAGCCGTTCGAAAACTTGTGGCATCTCGGCGCCGATGTCGCGGACAGTGAAATCGATGCCGCCGAGGCCGCCGTCGAGGGCACGGACATCGCCTGCCTGCTCTACACCTCAGGCTCGACCGCGCTGCCCAAGGGCGTGCCGCTGCAACATGACGCTCTGATCGAAAATATGTGGGCGATCGGCGAGCGCCTGCGCATCCGCGACGATGACCGGCTGTGGCTGGCGGTTTCGCTATTCTGGGGGCTGGGCTGCGAGAACGCGCTGTTTGCCCTTTGGACGCACGGCGCCACCATCGTGTTGCAGGAGCATTTCGATGCCGGCGAGGCGCTGCGCCTGATCGAGGCCGAGCGCTGCACGGTTTTCTACGGCACGCCCAACATGACCCTCGCACTTGAGGAACATCCCGATCTCGCCACGCGCGACATATCTTCGCTCCGCGCCGGCGCCACGCTCGGCTCGCCGCAGCAAGTTCAGAGCCTGATTGATCTCGGCGTGTCTGAAGCCTGCCAGATCTATGGCCTGACCGAGAGCTACGCCAATTGTTCCCTCAACGACGCCCACGACAGCCTGGAACGTCGCACCCAATCGATCGGCAAGGTGCTGCCGGGGAGCGAAATGATCATCGTCAATATGGCAACGGGAGAGCGCATGCTGGTCGGCGAAGTCGGTGAAATCCGCCTCAAGGGTTATGTCACCAAAGGTTATTACAAGGACCCGGAGAAGACCGCCGAAGCGTTCGACAGGCAAGGCTATTTCCGCACCGGCGATCTCGGTTTCGTCGATGCCGACGGTTATTTCTATTTCCGTGGCCGCGCCAAGGAGATGATCAAGACCGGCGGCATCAACGTCTCGCCGGCCGAGATCGAAGAAGTGCTGATGAGCCACACGGCGGTGGAGCTCGCCTATGTGGTCGGCCTCAAGGACGCGCGGCGCGATGAAATCGTCGCGGCGGTAATTATCGCCACGGAGGCGGTTGAGGCCGATGCCTTGCTGGCGCTCTGCCGCAACAGCCTGGCTGTTTATAAGGTGCCGCGCAAAGTTAAGTTCGTGACCTATGCGGAGC
>JAPYQV010000299.1 GCA_029937205.1 Alphaproteobacteria bacterium | reverse complement strand
ATTGGGAGCTAATCCGGCGCACCGACGGCAAGATCGCCAAAACTCTCAAAGCGAGTGCGCTATGGGATCAAATCTCTTTGGCTGCCTGGTCTTCGGCCGACCCCGGTGTGCAGTATGACGACACCATCAATGAGTGGCACACCTGCCCGGTGGATGGACGCATCAACGCTTCCAACCCGTGCTCCGAATATATGTTTCTCGACGACACGGCGTGCAATCTGGCGTCGCTCAATCTGCTGACCTTCCGCAATGCGGATGGCAACCTGAAGATCGCGGAATTCGAGCATGCGGTGCGTCTCTGGACAGTGACACTCGAAATCTCGGTCCTGATGGCGCAATTCCCGTCAAAGGAAATCGCCCGCGGTTCCTATGACTACCGCACCCTTGGCCTCGGCTTCGCCAATATCGGCGGCTATCTCATGTCGAGCGGTATTCCCTATGACAGCCCGCGCGGCCGCGCCCTCTGCGCTGCCGTCAGTGCGCTGATGACCGGCACGGCTTACGCAACCTCGGCCGAGATGGCCGGCGAGTTCGGCGCCTTTCCGGCCTATCAACGCAATCGCGACGATATGATGCGGGTTATCCGCAACCACCGCCGCGCCGCGCATGGCACAGCGGCAGGCTATGAGAAACTCTCGATCACGCCACTGCCACTCGACCATGGCAATTTGGCCGAAGACGCGCTCGGCAATGCGGCAATGGCGGCCTGGGACAAGGCTGAGGAACTCGGCACTGCGCATGGCTTCCGCAACGCGCAGGTCAGCGTCGTCGCGCCGACCGGCACGATCGGCCTGATCATGGACTGCGACACCACCGGTATCGAGCCAGATTTTGCTCTGGTGAAGCACAAGACGCTGGCTGGCGGCGGCTATTTCCGCATCATCAATCGCTCCGTGCCCAGCGCCCTCAACGTCTTGGGTTATGACGAGGAGAGCGCCGATCAAATAGAGCGTTACGCCACCGGCCATGGCACTCTGGTCGGCGCGCCGGCGATCAATCACGACAGCCTCGGCGAACTCGGTTTCTCCAAATCGGTGCTCGACAATCTGGAACAGGCGCTCGGCAGCGCGTTTGAACTGCGCTTTGCCTTCAACAAATGGACGCTCGGCGAGGAATTCTGCCTCAATGTGCTCAAGCTGAGCAAAGAGCAGATCGATAACCCGACATTCGATTTTCTCGCCGCTCTCGGATTCAGCGAGCAAGACATTGCCGCGGCCAACGTCTATTGCTGCGGTGCGATGACCCTGGAGGGCGCCCCGCACCTTAGAGACGAGCATCTGGCAGTCTTCGATTGCGCCACGCCCTGTGGCCGGCTCGGCACGCGTCATCTCTCCGCCGAGAGCCATATTTGTATGATGGCGGCGAGCCAACCGTTTATTTCCGGCGCGATTTCCAAAACCATCAATCTGCCGGCCAGCGCCACCGTCGAGGAATGCACGAATGCCTATATGCTGTCGTGGCGCCTCGGCCTCAAAGCCAATGCGCTTTACCGCGATGGCTCAAAACTGTCGCAGCCGCTGAGCGTCTTGGCCCTCGGCGACGAGCTCGACGAGGAAATCGAGGAACTGCCGCAAGTCGCCCGAACCGTTAAGGTCACGGAGCGCATTGTCGAGCAGGTGTTCCTACATTCCGGCACCCGACAGCGCCTGCCACAGCGGCGCAAAGGCTATACCCAAAAGGCGATCGTCGGCGGGCATAAGATTTATTTGCGCACCGGTGAGTTCGAAGACGGCAATCTTGGCGAAATCTTCCTCGACATGCACAAGGAAGGCGCTGCCTTCCGTAGCCTGATGAACAATTTCGCCATCGCCATTTCCATCGGACTGCAATATGGCGTGCCGCTGGAGGAATACACCGACGCCTTTACCTTTACCCGCTTCGAGCCCGCCGGGCTGGTCGAGGGCAATGAGGCGATCAAGATGAGCACCTCCATTCTTGATTATATTTTCCGCGAACTGGCAATTTCCTACCTCGGGCGCAGCGACTTGTCTCACGCCGAAGCGGCCGATCTGCTGCCGGACACCATCGGCCGCGGCGAAGGCGAGGAAAGTTTTAGCGGAGCGGGCGAGGATAGAATTGCGGCCGCCATCAGCAGCAATGGCACCAGTGCCGGCTACGTGCGCAGCAATCTCATCATCTTGAATGGCGGCGCATCGGCAAACGGTGGCGCGGCCACCGGCCACATCAGAACGGCGACCGACAATGGCATCGAAGTATCGGGCTTCGCCGGCGGCACTGGCGGTAACACGGCGACCGCTGCCGTACTCAACATCAATGACCAGGAGCTGACGGCACAAGATTTGGAGCTGGAGCGCATTCTCCGCGCCCGGATGCGGGGCTATGAGGGCGAGGCCTGCATGGAGTGCGGCAACTTTACCTTGGTGCGGAATGGCACCTGTATGAAATGTGACACCTGTGGCTCTACCAGTGGCTGTTCCTGACGGCCGTTTATCTCCCGCGGCCTAGTCCACTGGAACTTATGGGGTGTGCGACGCGCACCCCATTTTTTTCGCGCGCATTGCGCTTAGCCCCGGCCTGAATCTATTCTAAATTCCAGCACGAGCGAAATATGGAATTTGGGAGATAGCATGCGGCTCAGCAATTATTCCGCGCTTACTTTCGATTGCTACGGAACGCTCATCGATTGGGAGCGCGGCATGTTGGCCGCCTTGACGCCGTGGCTCGAACGCGCCCGCATTGAGGCGGATGAGAGCAGTCTGCTGGCCGCCTATGGCCGTCATGAAACGGTTGTGCAGACGGAGAACCCCGGCATGCCCTACCGCGATATTGTCGCCCGGGTGCTCGGGCGGATGGCCGATGACTTCAACGCCACCGCGTCCGAAGATGAAATGCGTGAATTCGGCGCTGCCGTCGGCACCTGGCCGCCGTTCCCGGATAGCTGCGAAGCGATGGCTTATCTGCGCCGGCATTTCAAATTGGTGGCAATCACAAATGTCGACAATCAATCTTTTGCCCGCACCCATGTGCTGCTCGGCGAGCCGTTCCACGCCATCGTTACGGCCGAGGATGTCGGCAGCTACAAACCGGCGCTTGAGAATTTTCACTATGCGTTTGGGAAAGTGTCCGAATTGGGTGTCGTGCGCGACAAGATCCTCCATGTGGCGCAAAGCCTCTATCATGATATCGCGCCGGCCCGCGAACTCGGCCTCGCCAATGTGTGGGTCGATCGCCAAACAGGGCGCGGGCGCGGCATGACGCCGCCGACCGATGCTGCGCCCGATCTCCGCGTCACCACCATGGCGGAGCTGGCGGCGCTTCACTTGAGCGAAGGCTGACCCCTGATGCGCCGCGTATACACGCTCGATTTTCATTTCGACCATTCGCTGGAGGAGCTGTGGCCGATCTTGATCGATACGGCGCACCTCAATGAAGCGACAGGATTCCCGCGCCATTCGGTGACGCAAACGGCGCGACCCGACGGCTCTGTCGAGCGTATTGCACGCGGCAAATTCGGCCCCTTTAATTCCGAGTGGGAGGAAATTCCCTGGGAGTGGGAAGACAAACACCAAATCAGCAATGTCCGGCGTTTTCGCAAGGGAATTTTTAAGTCGACCACCGCCAATCTCGAACTGCAGCCGAAGGGCGATGGCTGCCGTTTGTACGGTGAGCTTGGCATGGAGAGCAGCAACTTGATTGGTACGGTGTTCCTGCTTTTAGGTGCTGGCGATGCGATGATTCGCAATTACCGAAAATTTGTCGCCGCCATCGTCCCCCATCTCCTCGACAATGGGCCGCTGCCTTCCGAACTGGCCGGCGACAAAGTCAGCGTTACCGTGCGAACGCGCCTGACGCAACTGGTATCCGATATCGAGGGCGGCCCTTATGGGCACGTCGGCCAACACGCTTTGGCGCCGGCGCTACGGCATTTTTATCATTTCGAGGAGAATGGCGGTGCCGGCGAGGCGGCGGACACGCTCACCGAACTTCTTGCCACAGCCGATATCTACGACGCTCTGACAGCACCCAAAATGTACAAGGGAACGCCGTGGCGCATCTCCGGCGCCTTGGAGGAATTGCTCCACCTGCCTCACTGCCAAGGCGGCGAGCGGCCGATCTTCGACAAGTGTGTCGAAATCATGCGCCCCAAAGACGCGGCCATTTCGACCACCGCAAAAACAGAAGTGATGTTCCGTTAAGGAGTACCAACGGGCCATAAGAATGGCCCGTTGTATGTTCCCTCAATCGCCGGGCGGCCACATCCGTGGCACATGACTCATTGGCGGCTTACCTCGTATTAACTCGGGCGCTCATTTCAAGAGACCCTCAAGCGCCGGGCGACCACATCCGTGGCCTTGGCTTGGGCGCGCTTGCCAGAATGCGGGGCGCATTCTGGAATTTCGCTATGATTGAGAGTCGGAGTCAGGCGCTTTTTCGTCGTCGCGCGCCACCGC
>JAPYQV010000298.1 GCA_029937205.1 Alphaproteobacteria bacterium | reverse complement strand
CGCCGGCGTGGCTTATCAGAAAGAGACCGACTGGCACCTGCGCCGCCCGCCGATGCTTGGCTAGGCGCTGATCGCGCCAAGCGTCAGTCATGGTGGCCGTGGTGGTCATCATTTTCATCATCGTCATCATCATGATGCCCGCTCTTCGTTTTCACCTCTTTTTTATCGCCATGATGATCGCCCTGATGATCACCATGCTTCATCTCATCCATGTCGCCGTGCTTCATCTCGTCCATGTCGCCATGCTTCATCTCATCCATGTCGCCATGATCCATTTCATCCATGTCGCCATGGCCGCCATCGCCATGATCGTGCGACATGTCACCCGCCTTGGGTTTGCGGAATTCCTCCGGCAGGGATTCGCGCCCGACCACGATCAGGCCCTTCATGCCCGCCGCCTCGTGCGGGTGACAGTGGTAGAAATAACTGCCCACCTTGTCGAAGGTCATGCTCCAGCTTTCGCCGACCCGCGTCATCATTTGACTCTCGAAGGGCTGCGTGCCCTCGGGGATGAGGCTGGGGTAGGCTGCAACATTGTGCTCATTGTCAGCATCGACCTGCAGCCAAACCACGGTGTCGCCCTGGTTGATGATCACCTTGGCCGGATCGAAATAGAGATCGCCGCTGTCTTCATCAAATTTCATTTGGACCACCGCCGTCTCGGCATAGGCGACCGTGGCAACCGTGGAAACAGCCACGCCGATCAATAGAGCAAGCGCCGCTGAAGCGGCAATTTTTTCGTATTTTTTTTTGTCTTCTCTCCGTTCGCGTATAGGTTAATGATCATGTCCGCCGTCGCCGTGATCCATGTCTTGGTGTTGGTTCATTTGTGACTGCTCTTCCACCACGGTGGATGGATTTATGCCTGTGCAGGCCGCGCGGGTGGCGTGGTCATGGATGAGATCTTTCGCCGCCATCAAGGCAACGCAGCGGTCCTGGCGCGTCATTCCGGCCGCGGAAACGGCGGCGCTGGCGCGCCCCGAGACCGGGACCGTTTCCCAGCGCCCGTGCAACAGCATTTTTGGGTTTTCCCGTTCCGTATAGGACCAGGAACCGTCCTCGCCCACCGACATCATGGACGACATCATGGCTGACATATCGTGCCCCGCGTGGCTGTCATCCTCTTGCGCGAAGGCAGGCGCCGCGAGAACGGTGAGCGCCGCCAGCGCCGCCAGCGCCGCCACCAGCAGAAGCGTTCTACTTTTGATTTGCATCTCTTCCTCCCTCAATGGCCGAGCCCGGCCGGGCCGGGATTGAGCATGTTGTGTTCGAGGCTGAGAATCGAGCCGCGCGCGCCGACCGATTCGTTAAAGGTCGTGTCCAATGCAAAGGAGAGGCCGAGAAAGAGCGTGTGGCTGCTGTCGGTGTTCTCAGCTATGCCAAGCGTCGCGCCATTGTTGAGATAGCGGTATTGGCCAACCGCCTCGATGCCGCTCCCCAAACGCCAGGCGACACTCGGCTCGATGGCAAGAGAAGAGGCATTGTTGAAATCGGCGTAATCCTTCCAGGCCAACGTAAGTGCCGCCTGCCAATCGGTTTGAAGTTGCGGGCGGGCGGTATAACGAAGCGCAGTTGTGAACCGCGAATATGCCAAGCGCTATGGTGAAGAGTGGGTATTTGAATGTGCCGCGCAGTTCGCCGATTTTGCCGAGGCACGGGGACACCATCCGGTGAGCCTGGCGGTGGCCTGGGTGGCGGCCCACCCGGATGTAACCTGCCCGATAATCGGTGCGCTTAACCTGGCTCAGCTCACGCCCTCGCTGCAGGCGCTCGATATCGAGATGACGGCGGAATTACGCGCCGAGATCAGCCGCCTGTCGCGTCAACCGGCACCCGCTAATGATCGCTCCGAAGCTGAAAATTCGGCGTAGATCAGCTGCCGCGCTCTATCGGCAATCCCGCCTTTACCCATTCCTTCAGTCCGCCGGCGAGGTGATACGCCTCCGCATGGCCGCTAGCGATCAAAATCTCGCCGGCTTGGTGCGATCGCATGCCGGCGGCACAATAGAGCACCAGCTTTTGTCCGTCGCCCGGCGCAAAGGCGGAAGGATTAAAGACGCTGAGCGGGTTGAGACGCGAGCCTTTGATGCGCGCGTCGGCATGTTCGGCATTCTCGCGAACATCGACCAGCAGGACTTCGCCGTTTTCCAGCCAGGTGGCTAGGGTAGCGGGGTCGATATCGTGAATCGGGGCCTCGCGATCATTCATCCTGAATTTTCCTTCGTTGGTCGGGTGCCTCAGTCGGCACCGGCTGCCTGAGGCATTTCCGGTTCGAGCAAATCAGCCAAAGGTGTGGCTTCCCAGCCCTCGGCGCGCTTCTTCCAGTAATTGTCGCTGATTTTGCCCGTCGTTATTCCCGGCGCGCCGTTGCCAATCGGTTTGTCGTTGACCAAGGTCACAGCGATCACACCGCCGCCGGTAGAGGAAATGAAGACCTCATCGGCATTCTGCAAATCCGCCGCGGTAAGATCCGCTGCCTCGGCCTGCAGCCCAGCCTCCGCGCACAACTCAAAAACGCATTGCCGGGTGATGCCTTCCAACAGATTATCGCCCGGTGTGCGCACTTTGCCGTCCTGGATGATCCACACATTGAAGCCCGGACCCTCGGTGATAAAGCCGTCGGTCGAGAGCAGGACCGGGGCGTCGGCACCGGCGTCAAGTGCCTCGAATTGGGCGCGCGTCAAATCCATACGATTGAAATTCTTGACGCGCTGATTGATCGCCGCGTCAGGCGCGCGCCGGGTATCGGCGATCCAGAGATGGGCACCGCTGTTGAGCCGTTCCTTGGGCACGATCCAATAATAGGGCACGGCATAGGCAATGAATTTGTTCTCGGATTTTCGCGGATCACCCGTGGCGGCACCGCCGGCATAGCTCCCGCGCGTGCACAGAATATAGACACAGGAATGATCGAAGCCGGACCGGGTCGCGCATTCCGCCATGATGCGGCACATCTCGTCATCGCTACAGGGCGGGCGCACGCGGATGTATTCACAGGAGCGACGGAAGCGCGCCAAATGTTCTGCCAATTTGAAGAAGGCGCCGTCCCAGGCGGAAACCACGTCAAACACCACATCGCTTTTGGTAAAGGCCGGATCCAGCAGCGGTATGGTGGCCTCGTCCACCGGCATGTAGCGCCCTTGAATATAGGCGATTCCCTTTGATTCGCTCATGTTTCTCTCCTCCGTTTATCTGCCTGCCGCCCGGCGCGGAATTCCCACATCGATGCCATATTATATTGCTTGAACGAAAGCGGCCACTCCGGGATGATTGCTGCCAAGAAATAACAAAATTGGGGAGATGGCTGATGGCGATGGACGTACAGGCGCTAGCGGCATGGCTCGGCGATTCGATCATGGCGAAACGCGGCGTCGGGCGCGATGGGGTGGGCGAGACCCATCACCTGACGGAAGAAATGCAGGGCGATTTTCACTACACCATGGGGCCCTATTCGGACCCGGTGCTGAGCATCAAGCCCGGCGACACGGTCGTGGTCGACACGCGCGATGCCTTTGAAGGCAAGCTCACCAGCGAGAGCGACAAGCCGAGCGAGAAGTTGCGCCTGCCTTTCGTTAATCCGCAGAACGGACCGATCATGGTCGAGGGCGCGGAGAGCGGCGATGCGCTCGCAGTTTATATCGCTTCCATGTATCCGCGCGGCGATGATCCGCATGGCATCGTCGCCATGATTCCGGAGTTCGGCGCGCTTACCGGCACCACCTATACCGCAACCCTCAACGATCCGCTGCCGGAGAAAGTGCGGCGCATCACGATTGACGAGGAGAACGTTTATTGGAGCAAGCGGATCACGCTGCCCTATAAGCCGCATATCGGCACGCTCAGTTGCTCGCCGGAAATCGATTCGATCAACTCGCTCACGCCGGACAATCACGGCGGCAACATGGATTTGCCCGATATGGGGCCCGGCACGGTGACCTATCTGCCGGTACGCTCGCCCGGCGCACGTCTCTTCATCGGCGATGCCCATGCCTGTCAGGGCGACGGCGAACTGTGCGGCACGGCGGTGGAATATTCTTCCGTTACCACCATCAAGGTCGACCTAATCAAGGGCTGGACCCTCGACTGGCCGCGTCTCGAGACCGAAGATACGATCTTTGGCATCGGCAGCGCGCGGCCGCTCGAAGACGCGACGCGCATTGCCTACCGTGAATTAATTCGTTGGATGGAAGCCGATTACGGCTTCGATAAGTGGGATGCCTATATGATGCTCAGCCAATGCGGCATCGTGCGTTTGGGCAATTTCGTCGATCCCAAATACAGCGTCGCCGCCGGTATTCGAAAGAAGTTCCTGGTCGCATAGGCGGGGTTTTTTCTACCCCTCAATCGCCGGGCGGGTGCATCCGCACCCTTGGCTACCTCGTATTAACTCGGGCGGGCGGTCGCCCTTGCCGGAATGCTGG
>JAPYQV010000297.1 GCA_029937205.1 Alphaproteobacteria bacterium | reverse complement strand
TGACGGTGGCGCTCGCTGATCAGGCCGGTGCCATAAATCTCCCGCACTTTGCTGCCGGTGCGCAACAGGGCGTCGTAGGCGCCGAGGCGCATGGTGCCGCCGAGATTGTCGCCGGCGGCGCGGCGCTCGACATCCTCGCCGCTCTTCCATTCCGTCATCAGGCCGACCACCGAATCATCGCACGGGCCGAATTCTGTCGAACTGGCATTCTCGATACCGGCCAAATTGCGCGCCGTCTCGATGACCGCGAGTTGCATGCCGAAACAGATGCCGAAATAGGGCACGCGGTTGGTGCGGGCAAAAGTCACCGCCGCGATCTTACCTTCCGCGCCGCGCTCGCCGAAACCGCCGGGTACGAGTATGCCGTTCACGGATTCGAGTTCCTGCATGGCGCTTTCGCTCTCAAAAATATCGGCGTCAATCCAGCGCATATCGACACGCACATTGTTGGCGACGCCGCCATGGGCCAACGCTTCATCGAGCGATTTATAGGCGTCTAGCAGATTGGTGTATTTGCCCACAACGGCGATGCTCACTTCGCCTTCGGGGGCGAGTAAGCGCTCGACAATATGGTTCCACGTGCTGAGATCCGGCTCGCTTTCGCTATCGAGGCCGAAATGATCAAGCACCTGAGTGTCGAAACCATGCTCATGATAATGGACTGGCACCTGATAGATGCTGGCCACATCGGTTGCCGCAATCACCCGGCGCTCCGGCACGTTGCAGAACAGCGCAATCTTGCGTCGATCGGAATCCGGAATGGCGCGGTCGCTGCGACACAACAGCAAATCTGGCTGAATACCGATGCTGCGCAGTTCCTTCACCGAATGCTGCGTTGGCTTGGTTTTAAGCTCGCCGGCGGACTGGATGTAGGGCAGCAGAGTGAGATGCACATACATCACCCGGTCCTGGCCCATTTCATAGCCGAACTGACGGATCGCCTCAAAGAACGGCAAGCCTTCGATATCGCCGACCGTGCCGCCGATTTCCACCAGCACGAAATCCGTGCCACCGGCATCCGCCGTGATCGCTTCCTTGATGGCATCGGTGACGTGGGGAATGACCTGGACGGTGCCGCCGAGATAATCGCCGCGCCGTTCGCGCGCGATCACCGCCAAATAAATTTTGCCCGCCGTGACGCTATCGCTGCGCCGCGCCGGAACACCGGTAAAGCGTTCGTAATGGCCGAGATCGAGATCGGTCTCTGCGCCGTCGTCGGTGACGTAGACCTCGCCATGCTGATAGGGGCTCATGGTGCCCGGATCGACATTCAGATAGGGGTCAAACTTACGCAATCGAACCGAATATCCGCGCGCTTGAAGGAGCGCGCCCAGCGCTGCGGAAGAAAGACCCTTTCCGAGGGAGGAAACCACGCCGCCGGTGATGAAGATATACCGCGTCATGGACGCGTAAACTAACAGAGGTCAGGCAAAGGCCCAAGCGGAAGGTCTAATTATTTTCAGAGGTCCAGCGGAGCCCTCGTATTACAACGCTTCTCAATCCGGTGCGGGAACGGCCGGCCCATCGGAATTGCCGGATTGCCCGTCCGACTCGGATACGGGCGGCACGGAATCCTCAATCAGTTCCTCCAGGGGCACCGGCTCATAATCCTCTGATTCAAACGATCGCAGCCGATCTTGATCTTCCTGAACCGGCGGGGTGGCGACATCCATACCCGAACTGCCCTCATCTGACCCCTTGTTTAAAAGTGCCAACACCATGGCCAGGATCATGAAGACCGCCGCCAAGACAGCCGTCATGCGGGTCAAAAAATTGGCCGAACCGCGGGCGGAAAACATGGCGCCCGGGCCGCCGCCGCCGCCAATGCCGAGTGCGCCACCTTCACTGCGCTGAAGCAGGACGGCGCCGATCATTGTCACCGTAACAATGACCAAAATGACGAGAAGTATGGTTTCCACCCTTGCCTCGCTAGATTTCGTGACGTTTCAGCCGAATAGCCATGCTACTCGCCATAATGGGCACAAATGCCCCAAAATTTCTCTGCCGACAAGCTGGCGCCGCCGACCAATGCGCCATCGACACCCTCGATTGAAAGAATGTCGCTCGCGTTCTCCGCGTTCACGGACCCGCCATATAGCACGCGCAGGCCGTTCACGTCGCCGGATTTTGTCGCTTTATATATTTCGCGAATGTGCCGGTGCATTTTGCCGATTTGCGCCGCATTCGGTATGCGTCCGGTACCTATAGCCCACACCGGCTCATAGGCAATGACGATATCTTTAGTGCTGCCCTGCACCGGCAGCGATATTTTGAGCTGATCGCCGACCACATCCAGGGCGTTGCCGGTGTCCCGGTCGGCCTCACTCTCGCCGACACAAAGGATGACGTTTAATCCCGCTTCGAGCGCCGTCGCAGCCTTTCGGGCAACCGTTTCACTGGTTTCACCATGATTGGCGCGGCGCTCCGAGTGGCCGAGAATGACATGGTGACAGCCGCAATCCACCAGCATCCGGGCGCTGATATCGCCGGTATGGGCGCCCTTTTCCGCGTCGTGGCAATCCTGACCGCCAAGAGCAATCGCCGCTGCTTGCAAAACATCACGTAACTCAAACAGAAGCGTCACCGGCGGGCAGACGATAATGTCACAAGCCAGTTCGCCGCCAGCCAGCTTGAGGCGGGCAAGTCCCTGCGCCAAATCGCGGCCGTCGCGGCGCATGCCGTTCATCTTCCAATTGGCGGCAACGATAGGGCGCGCGGCAGCCGCACTGCCCACAGGCTGGGTCATGACATTCCGAATAAATTGTGGAAAAGCGGCGCAGAATTAGCATAGTGCCCGCGCGATTGCCAGTGCCGACGGCATTGTTGACGCAGGCCCGCATTCAACGGCAATTGCGTATTGCAGCCCATCCGGCACGCCTCTATTATCCCGGCCAGTGTTCTGGCGGGAGCAACCCGCCGTTTCAATGGGTTAGAAGGGATTCTTCACAACCATGCTCAATGCTCTACGCAAGGGTTCAAAGACGTGGACCGGAAAAATCATCATGATTGTTATGGGTGCGGCGCTGGTCATTTCGCTCGGCTTCGGCGATGTCTTCCGATCGGGCGGAGGCTCGTCTACGATCGCCATGGTCGGCGATGTGGAAATTCCAACGGCACGGTTTGCCGCCGAATTCCGCCGCGAAATGCAGCGCATTCAACGCAGTATACCGACCCTGACCAATGAACAGGCCATTTCGATGGGTCTCGTCGATCAGGTTATGAACCGTCTGGTGAGCGAGGCGTTGATCGCCGAAGAAGCCGAAAATCTCGGTGTCAGCGTGGCGGATATTATGGTGCGCAGTGAAATCCTGACCCAGAGCGCATTTTTGGGAGAAGACGGCGAGTTTGAGCTCGAACGTTATGAGCTGGCCCTGCAGCGGGCCAGACTCACGTCGGAAATTTATGAAGAAATGATCCGCGCCGACATCCGCAGCGATCAGCTCATTCACACCGTCGCTGGCAACCGCAACGCACCACGCGCGCTTTCCGACGCGCTTTATAGATTCCGCAACGAAGCGCGCGGCGCCCGAATCGCGATAATCCCAAGCGATGCGGTTTATGATATTGGCACGCCCGGCGCCTCCGAAATCGACACCTATTATAATGAGCATGCCGCGAGCTACACCGCGCCCGAATATCGCGCCATCACCTATTTACTCCTGACACCGCAATCCATTCTCGGCGAAGTCGAGTTGAGCGATGCGGATCTAATGGCTCAGTATGAAGCGACCGCGGCGGCCTACGACACGCCCGAGCAACGCGAAGTGCAACAGATATTGTCGTCCGACGAAGCGCTCATCCGCGAAGGCCGCAACCTATTGAACGCCGGCCAGTCCTTTGACCAGGTTGCGCGGGAATTGGCACGGCGTGGTGCAACGACCTTGAAAATGGGCGGAATCGAACGCGCTGCCCTGCCGGTTGACGCAGGCGATGTGGTCTTTCAGCTCGCTGTCGGCACCGCCAGCGACGTGGTACAAACCTCCCTCGGCTGGCATCTCTTTCAAGTCGATGAAGTCGTCCCTCCCCGGCGTATTTCCTTTGATGAGGTACGTGACGATTTGCTCAAGGGTATGGCGTTGGATGCCGCGGAAGAGAGTCTCTACCGCCTTTCCACGGTACTGGAAGACGAATTGGCCGGCGGCGCATCGCTAGAGCAGGCCGGACAAGCGATCGGCGTCGAGACCATGGCCATTACTTCTCTCGACCAACGCGGATTAAGCATGAGCGGCAGTGCGGCGCTGGGCGATCTCGACGATGCGCGTGAAATCGTACAGGCCGCGTTCACGACGGAAAGCGGCGCCGAATCTGCCCTCATCGAAACCGAAGCAAGAAATTACCTGTTCGTTCGCGTCGATTCCGTCACGCCGCCGGCGCTGCGCTCGCTCGAAAGCGTCCGTCAGCAGGTTATCGACGGCTGGAGCAAGCTGGC
>JAPYQV010000296.1 GCA_029937205.1 Alphaproteobacteria bacterium | reverse complement strand
CTCTTCGGCCAGCCCGGCCGGCTCGACTGACTCCGGCGGCGGCGCCTCAATCTCCGTAACTTCCACGGTCGGACGCTCCATGGGCTCTTCAGGCGGCGGCAGCAATTGCTCGGCGTCGGGCTCCTTGTCCGTCAGGCTTTTATAGACATATTTATCCCGGTCGGGCACATCGACGCCGCCTGGTTCCTCGGGCCGAACCTTGACCGGCGTTTCTTCTGCAGTGATGAGGGGCACGCTCTGGCCATCGCTACTCTCGCCAAAATAACGGTCGCTCACGGCCCAGGCGACACCGACAAGGATGATCGCGGCGAGCAAAATCCACATCGGGAGGAGGCGGGCACGTGGGCGGGCATCCTCTGACCCAACAAGTTCGGCTTCAGCTTCAACAAAAACGTCTTCCGTCGCCTCTGGCGCAGCTTCGGGCGGCGCTAAGGAAGGCTCCGATCCTTCATATTCCGGCCCGCGAGTATCGGACATTCAGCGCATCTCCTCGACCGGCTGCACAGCAAAGATACCGAGTCCCAACGAGATCACTTGCGCCACCGCGCTGATAAGCGCCAGGCGCGCGGCTGTCACTTGGTCATCCTCAGGCACGATAAAGCGCAAACCGTGATCCTCATTGCCCTTGTTCCAGAGCAGGTGAAACGCCGCCGCCAAATCCTGTAAATAAAAGGCGAGGCGGTGCGGCTCATGCGACAAAACGGCAGAATCAACAACGCGCGGCCAGCCGCACATACATTTGATCAAATCAAGCTCGGCCGCGTCGGTCAACACGCTCAAATCGGTGCGCGTCGCAAAATCGCCGCTAACAAGCTTAGGCATTTCCGTCTCGGCGCGGCGTAACACCGAGCGAATGCGCGCATGGGCGTACTGCACGTAGAATACCGGATTGTCTTTGGACTGCTCGACGACACGCGCCAAATCAAATTCGAGCGGCGCATCGTTCCTGCGCGTCAGCATGATAAAACGCACAACATCCTTGCCGACCTGGTCCACGACCTCGCGCAGCGTGACGAACTGGCCGGAGCGTTTAGACATGGTCACCGGCTTGCCGCCCTCGGTCAGTTTGACCATATTGCAAAGCTTCACGTCGAGTGCTGCTTTATCGTCGGAAACCGCATTCACCGCGGCTTTCATACGTTTCACATAGCCGCCGTGATCGGCGCCCCAAACGTCGATCATCTCATGATAACCGCGTGCAAACTTGTCACCATGATAGGCGATATCGGTGGCGAAATATGTCCAACTGCCGTCCGATTTCTTGAGCGGTCGGTCGACCTCATCCCCGAATGAAGTGGCGCGGAAAAGATGCTGTGGGCGCGGCTCCCAATCGTCGGGCGGCGGTTTGCCTTTGGGTGGCTCCAGCACGCCCTCATAGATCAAGTCGCGGCTGCGCAGGTCATCGAATGTCGCCTGCACTCGGCCATCTTTGACCAGTTTATTTTCCGAACTGAAGATGTCATGGCGCACACCGAGGACATCAAGATCGTCGCGAATGAGCGAAAGCATCGACTCGACGGCAAAGGCGCGGAAGGTTTCTAACCACTCGCTTTCCGGCGCATCGGCGAATTTCGCGCCATGGTCGCGCACCAACGCCTCACCGACCGGAACGAGATAATCACCGGGATATCCCTCATCAAATGCGTCAGCAGAGAGCTCTCGCCCAAGCGCCTCAAGGTAACGCTGATAGACAGAGCGGGCTAATGTATCGACCTGTGCGCCCGCGTCGTTGACATAATATTCCCGCGTTACCGCGTACCCCATTCGCTCCAACAACGCCGCCAAAACATCGCCAAACACCGTGCCGCGCGCATGGCCGATATGGAGCGGGCCGGTCGGGTTGGCCGAGACATACTCAACATTGACCTTTTGCCCCTTGCCGAGATCAAAAGCACCATAGCGCTCGCCCGAGGCAATAATGCGCGCTAGCGCATCCTGCCAAAATACCGGGGTGAGGCGTAAATTTATGAAGCCGGGCCCGGCCACATCCACCGCCGCGACACCGTCATGGGTGCCGAGGCGCGCCGCCAGCAAAGCGGCAATATCGCGCGGCGCTTTGCCGGCTCGTTTGGCTAGAACCATGGCCGCGTTGGTCGCCATGTCGCCATGCGCCGGATCGCGCGGCGGCTCCACCATGACACCTGTTAAATCCAGTCCGTCAGGCAGATCTCCAGCCCCTGATAAATGCTCAATTTCTTGCTTAATTATGCTAAATAAATCGTTGAATATATTCATTATTATGACGGTACATCGAACAGACGTTTATACTCCAGAAAGGCGAAACGATCGGTCATTCCGGCAATATAATCTGCGACCGCGCGGGCCGTTTCGACGCTGCGTACGCCATTGCAGCGGTCACGCCAATCATCGGGTAGGCACTCCGGTTCGACGACGAACAAGTTGAACAATTCACGCACCACACGGCGTGCCTTGCTGGCCATGCGGTTGACCTTGTAGTGGCGGTACATGCGACGGTAAAGGAAATCCTTGAGGGCGCGGTCGTTGGCCGCCATGGCCTCGGAAAATGCGATAACGGGGTGATCGAGCGCACGCACGTCCGCCGCGCCGGCGGGGTTCGCCGCTGCAAGCCGGCTGCGACTTTCCGTCAATATGTCATCGACCATGACACCAATCATGCGGCGCACCGCCTCGTGCACGCGCCGGCTTTGATCGAGGTCGGGATAGGTATTTTGTACATCTGCGAAGACCGGCCCAACCAGAGGCACGTCCGCCATATCCTCAAAGCTGAACAGGCCGGCCCGAAGACCGTCATCCACATCGTGATTATTGTAGGCAATATCATCGGCGATGGCCGCGACCTGAGCTTCCGGCCCGGGATAGCTCGCCAACTCAAGATCATGGTTCTCGTTGTAACGTGCGATCGCCGGCGGCAGGCCGTCCTTGGCAGGTATCAGCGGGCCATTGTGTTTAACCGTGCCTTCCAGAGTTTCCCAAGTGAGATTGAGACCGTCAAACTCGGCGTAACGCTCCTCAAGCTGGGTTAGAATACGCAGAGTTTGGGTGTTGTGATCGAAGCCGCCGTAATCTGCCATCACTTCTCTCAGCGCATCCTCGCCGGCATGGCCAAATGGGGTGTGGCCGAGATCGTGCGCCAGCGCCAGCGCCTCGGCCAAATCTTCGTTCAGGCCGAGCACGCGGCATATTGAGCGTGCAATTTGCGCGGTTTCGAGACTATGAGTGAGGCGGGTGCGGTAATAATCGCCTTCGTAATAGACGAATACCTGGGTTTTGTATTCAAGCCGGCGAAACGCGGCGCAATGGATGATCCGGTCCCGATCACGCTGAAACGCGGTGCGAGTGGCGCTTTCCGGTTCTGGATGGAGACGGCCACGGCTTTCCGCCGGATCGCTGGCGTAGGGTGCAACATGCAGGGGGGCGCAATTCATCGCCGGAGAGTATATCGACGGGCGTACGCGCACAAATGGCGCGGCGCACAGAATTTAGCGCTTGACCCTCTACCCGACGACACAGTGTAGACTGCCTTGCAGAGTGGCATGGCACTTGATGAAGGGAGAACGGGAACATGAAAATCACGGCGAGAAGTAATTTTATCACACCGGTGATATTGGCCATGGCTCGCTCGCTCTCGGCAACCGCCACGGTTCACGCGGCCGAGGACATGATGGAAAATATGAGCAAACAGATGGACATGAACATGGATAAGGACATGGACATGGCTAAAGACATGGACATGCCACAAAAATCGACAATGAAGATGAGCGGGCCGGAGGACGCGCCAACCGTCCCGCCGGTCGCCGGCTATAGCGAAGGTGATCGCATATCATTCCTTCACACGGAGGCCTCCGACCAGGATATCGCCAAACTGCTGAGCGATATGATGGGCTCGCCAGTCATTTACGTTCCGTCTCTGGCGCTGGCGCCGGCGGAAATGTTGGCCACTGTGTTTGTGTTTGCCAACGGCATAAAGCCTGAGGACGCCATGGGGCCGCTCGAATTCCAACCTGATGTGTTCGATTCTCCGCCAGGGCAACCCGGCTACAGCCCGTTGCGCAGAATCGTTTTCGTGCGCTGGAATGATTCGGCGGCACCGCGTATCTTGACGACAGCGGATGAAGTGGCGCGCGCGGTGGCCGAGGGTCAAATCTCGCTGGAGGCAACGGACATTGTGGTCAACATGCCGATGTTGGAATGGCCGGGCGGGCGGCGATGAGAAACAGCGCTGAAACGATTGAAAATCTGTGATAGATGCCTAATTAATAGATCAGTGCTACACTGGAATGACTTTAATTAACGGAAACTGAATATGGCCCAACCGATAGAAAGCATAGTTGTGGAAGCGAGCGGTCCCATCACCGTCTCGGAGAGCGCAGCGCGGCAGGTCGCGCGGTTGCTACGCAACGAAGATAATCCTGACCAAGCGCTTCGCGTCACTGTATCGGGTGGCGGCTG
>JAPYQV010000295.1 GCA_029937205.1 Alphaproteobacteria bacterium | reverse complement strand
TCCCACATCTCCTCGGACACGATTCTGAGCTCGCGCACCTCCGTGATCACCCATTCCGATTTCGGATTGATGCGTGCAACTCGTTTGCCCGACGCCGGATCCTTGATGAAGCGCTGCCGGTTCCAAACCAGTTTGCCATTATATAGCTCATTGTTGAGAATCCCTGTGCCACGGCGCCAATTGCCGTAAATGGTCGATGGCCCCCAGTCGCGGCCAGCGGGGCCAGGAATGTTGTCGGCGTTGAGCGCGAAGGCAATGCTCCTCGGTGAACGGCCAGACACGTATTCTTCGAATATTCGGCGTACGATCACTGCGTCGGTGGCGTTGATTGTGCGCTCGCCGCGAACGGTTTCGCCTTTGGCATCGTGTCCGTGAACAACATCATAGCCGTAGCCAATCCCGCCGCCGGATTTGCCGGCGCGCACGCGCCCTTCGAGACCTCTCCGGGTCTTGCGGGCACCACCGCATCGTTGGGCGACAATACCTCGGCGATTGTTTCCATCGGCGACGTTACCAATACGATCGGCGGCAGCTTGACCAGCAATATCACTGCCGGCGCTGTCACGGCATTTTCGCTTGGCGTGGATGCTTCCGCCGCTGCCTATATCGGCACCATTTCCCAACCGGTCGGCGGCAAAGTGACGATGAACATCACCACCGGCGAAGTTTTTGTCGGCGCCATGGGCTATAATAATGCTGCGGTCACCCATATCGGCCATATCGAAAAACCGGTGGCGGGTGATTTGGTCGTCAATATCGTCGTCGGCGGTGTGAACAATTTTTCGTTCGGTGTTGGCTCTAGCGGCGACCCGCTGACCTCGCGCATTTCCATCGGTTCGGTGCTGTCGCCGGAAACGGCCGCCAACGACCCGACCGACATCAATGTCCACAAGGGCTCTATCAACGCCTTGAGCTTCGGCTTTACCTTCCATATGCCGGTTCTCGGCACCTATTTTGTCGGCGAGACCGGTTGTGAGAGCTACGGCAATGTTGGCTCGGAAGGCTGCAGCGCGCACGACAATAAATTGCGCATTACGCATGAATGAAATGCCCGTTCGTTGACCATGTTGGTGGCTGGCGCGGGCAAATCCGTATATAGATTGTGAACGAATAATTTGGCTCGCGCGGGTGCATCTTCTGCCGCCCACCGGGTGGCAGGCGCATGCTCGACACGGAAAATCAAAAAACCTATATCGGCCGCGCGATGGAGCGCGTCGAGGACGCCGCGCTGTTAAGTGGGCAGGGTCGTTTTATTGACGATCTGCCGGTCGCACCTGGCACCGCCCATGCCGCCATTTTGCGCTCACCTCACGCCCATGCGGAAATTGCCGCTATCGACACCAGCCGTGCCGAGGCGCTGGCCGGCGTTTATGCGGTCGTAACAGGAGCGGAAGCCAAGCTGTGGTCCGAACCGTTTCTCGTCGGCGTCCGCCAACCCATGCAGCATTGGTGCATTGCCACCGACCGGGTGCGCTATGTCGGCGAACCGGTGGCGATCGTGGCGGCGGAGAACCGCTATATCGCCGAGGATGCGTTGGCGTTGATCGAAGTTGTGTACGAGACATTGCCGGCGGTGGTGGAGTTGATGGCGGCACTGGCGCCGGACGCGCCGATTCTGCATCCCGATGTGGGCAGCAATCTGATCAATGAGCGCCAGTTCATTTATGGCGATCCGAAGGCGGTCTTTGCCGATGCCACCCATGTGGTGCGTACCTCCGTCCACTATCCGCGCAATTCCTGCACGCCGATGGAATGCTTCGGCCTGGTGGCGGAATATCTGGCGGCCGAACAGAGCTACGATGTGTTGGCCAACTTCCAGGGGCCTTACGCGCTGCATCCGGTGATGGCGCGCGCGCTTAAGGTCAGCGGCAGCCGCCTCAGATTGCGCACGCCGGCCGATTCAGGCGGCAGTTTCGGCGTCAAGCAGGCCATCTTTCCGTACATCGTCGCCATGGCTTTGGTCGCGCGAAAAGCCCGCCGCCCGGTGAAATGGATAGAGGACCGGCTTGAGCACCTGCTCGCCGCCAATTCCGCCACCGGGCGGATCAGTAATATCGCTGCCGCAGTTGCGGCTGACGGGGTCATCGAGGCGCTCGAGCTCGAGCAGATCGAGGATTGCGGCGCTTACCTGCGCGCGCCGGAGCCGGCCTCGCTCTACCGTATGCATGGCATTTTAACCGGCGCCTACAATATTCCCCATCTCGCCGTGACCAACCGCGTCGTGCTGAGCAACCGCATGCCGAGCGGCCTCAATCGTGGCTTCGGCGGACCGCAGGTCTATTTTGCGCTGGAGCGTTTGATGCAGCGTATCGCCATCGAGCTCAACCTCGATGCGCTCGACGTCATCCGCCGCAATCTGGTGCCGGCGGGGCAATTTCCCTATCGCGCGGCGGCGGGTGCGGTGCTCGATTCCGGCGATTATGAGGCTTGTGTCAGCCAAGCGCTTGAGGCCGGCGGGTTGGAAGAGTTGCACGCCCGGCGCGATGCGGCACGGGCCGCCGGCCGTCATTATGGCATTGGATTTGCCGCCGCTATCGAGCCCAGCATTTCCAACATGGGCTATATCACCACCGTCATGACACCGGAGGAGCGCCGCAAGGCGGGGCCGAAGGACGGCGCCGTCTCCACTGCGTCGGTCGCCATCGATCCGCTCGGCGCGGTGATCGTGACCGCCGATTCCGTGCCGCAGGGGCAGGGGCACCGCACGGTTATCGCCCAGGTCGTCGCCGAGGTGCTGGGCCTCCGCCCCGAACAGATCACGGTGAACCTCGAACATGATACGCAGAAGGACGGCTGGTCGATCGCTGCCGGTAATTATTCCAGCCGCTTCGCCGGTGCCGTCGCCGGTACCGTGCACATTGCGGCGGGGCGCCTGGCCAAACGCCTGGCGGAAATCGCCGCGCCGCAACTGAACGCCACGCCGGCGGATATCGTCCTCTCCGGCGGGCGCCTGTTCGCGCGTGATAATCCCGACAACAGCCTCTCCTTCGGCCGTGTCGCCGGCGCCGGGCATTGGTCGCCTTCGGGCCTGCCGGAGGGCATGGCGCCCGGCATGCGCGAGACGGCGAGCTGGTCGCCGGATCAGCTCGCGGCGCCGGGCGAGGACGACCGTATCAACGGCTCCGCTGCCTATGGCTTCATTTTCGATTTCTGCGGCGTCGAGGTGGACGAGGTGACGGCGCGCGTCCGCATCGATAAATACGTCACCATGCACGATGCCGGCCGACGTCTAAATCCGGCGCTGGTCGATGGTCAAATCCGCGGCGCCTTCGCCCATGCCGTCGGCGCCGCGCTCTATGAGGAGTTGGCGTATGGCGAGGATGGCAGCTTTCTCGCCGGCACCTTCGCCGACTATCTCGTGCCGACCGCGTGCGAAATTCCCGAGCCGCTTATTCTCCATCACGACAGCGCTACCGACGCCACGCCGCTCGGTGCCAAGGGCGTGGCCGAGGGCAATTGCATGAGCACGCCGGTCTGCCTCGCCAACGCCGTGGCAGACGCACTTTCAATTGACGATATTTCCCTGCCGATGACGCCGGCGCGTCTGGCAGCGCATCTGCATGGCGCCGAGCGCCCGCCTTCCGCCGCGCACCAGGAGGTGCCGAAGAGGGCTCTGGCGGGCAAGGGGCGGGGGCTTACCGGTTCCGGCGTCAACCTTGTTCCCGCCGCGCCCGAGCAGATCTGGCGCATGCTGCTCGACCCGGACACCCTGGCGGCGATCATCCCGGGTTGCGAGAGCATAGAGCGCGTTGGTGAGAATGCCTTCCGCGCCGTGGCGGTCATTCGCATCGGCCCCATCAAGGGCCGCTTTCGCGCCGAGATACAAATGTCCGAGCTTGAGGCGCCGACAGAACTCACCCTTTCCGGCTCGGCGACGGGACTGCTGGGCTCAGGCGCCGGCAGCGGACGCGTGTACTTGGTGGAGGAGGACGGCGGCACGCGGGTTAGCTATGAATATTCGGCCGAAATCGGCGGCAAGGTGGCGGCCGTCGGCGGGCGCATGATCGATGGCGCCGTACGCATTCTGATTTCCGAATTTTTCAAGCGCTTTACCGCACTGGCCGGTGGCGCGGCGCGTGAGAAAGTATCATTGTGGCGGCGCATCACGCGGCTGTTTGGGGGGACGCGGTGAAACCGGCACCGTTCGATTACATCGCGCCGGAAAGCCTGGAGGAAGCGCTGGCCGTACTCGCTGAGGCGGGTGAGGACGGCCGCATTCTGGCCGGTGGACAGACCTTAGCGCCGATGCTCAATATGCGCCTCGTCGAGCCGGAGCTGCTGATCGACATCTCGCGCCTCCAGGCCCTCGACTATATCCGCCTTGATAACGGCCATATCGAAGTGGGCGCGGCGGTGGCGCAGAACGCCCTGGAGAACTGGCCGCAGTTGGCCGCGCAATCGCCCCTGCTGGCAAAGGCGCTTCCCCATGTCGGGCATTTCCAAACGCGCAACCGAGGCACGGT
>JAPYQV010000294.1 GCA_029937205.1 Alphaproteobacteria bacterium | reverse complement strand
GAGCGACACCGATTGGGACCAGGTGGCTGATATCGGCGCCTTCTTCCGCCGCACCTCGGGTGAAAATCTGGCCGGCGAGACGCTCAGCGACGATTTCTACGGCATCGCCTATCAAGCCGGCATTGGCTACGATTTCAACACCATGCAGATCAATGGCTTTATCTGGCAGCATGGCGCCGAAATCTGGGATGAGACGCAAGCACCGAGTGGTCAAGCACTGGGCGTGGTCAATTCACCGACGGCGGTCGAGGCGTTCGAGCACTATCTCTCGCTCTTGCAGTACATGCCACCTGTCGTGAAAACCGGCACCATGGATATCTTCAAAACCGATGAGCTGTTCCGCGAAGGCAAGGTTGCCTGGAACATTCAGTGGATTGGTTTCGGCGAATCCGCGATTTCGGCCGAGACTTCGAAAGTCGCTGACAGTGTCGATTTCGCTCAGATGCCGGGCATGCGTAACGCTGATGGCTCCATCACGCGTTGGTCCAATATTGGCGGCCAGCCCTTCGTGCTGACCACCTGGAACAGCGATGAAGTGACACAGGAGTCCGTCGATTTCGTCAAGTGGTGGCTGTCCCCCGCGACGCAGCACATGTTCGCTGCGGCCGGTGGTCAGAGCGGCCTCATGAGCGTGCACAATTCCGATGAATATATGGACTATCGGCCGTGGAATCACGCCTTTGGTCCGCAGTTGGATTGGCAAAAGGACGTGTGGCACATTCCGGAGTTCTTCGAACTTCTGGTGCAACAGCAGCAGACCTTTGACAAAGCGATCACCGGCCAGATTTCCGCTCAGGAAGCTCTGGACAGCATCGCCGTGTTTCAGGACGAACTGCTCCGCGAAGCGGGTCATATCGAGTAGGCACCGCATGACTTAAGAGGCGCCGGGGGCGTGCAATACGCCCCCGGCCCTCCCTTTTTACGCATTCCAAGATAATAAATATTAAGCGAATTCGTCGATGTCTGAGCGGTATTACCAAAAGCAGAACCTGATCGCGCGGTTCATATCCGAAAACCGCGGTCCATTGCTGGTCACACCGGCACTGGCAGTGCTCGTTTTGATGAATATATTTCCGCTGCTGTGGTCGTTCGGGCTGAGCTTTTTCAAATACCGCGCAAATCGCTTGGCGGAACCGGAATTCGTCTGGTTTAAGAATTATATCAAGGTCCTCAATGATCCCAATGTGTGGGATCGTTTCCAAACCACGGCGTTGATTGTCTCAATCGACGTTCTGTTGCAACTCGTGGTCGGCTTTCTGCTGGCCCTGCTGTTCGAGAAACAGTTTCCCGGCCGCCGCATCCTGCTGATGCTGGTGTTAACGCCGATGATGCTGAGCTTTGTCGCTGTCGGCGCCTTCTACCGTTATTATTACGAGCCGACTTTCGGCCTCCTCAGCCAGGCGATAAAAGCGATCACCGGCGAGACCTACATCCTGTTGGCATCGCCCGAGGGTGCTATCGCCGGTGTTATTTTTGCTGATGTGTGGATGTGGTCGCCCTTTGTCATGCTGCTGGTTCTGGCCGGGCTGGTGAGTGTACCGAAGCATCTCTATGAAGCCGCCGCGATCGACCGTACATCCGCTTGGCGGCGCTTTTGGACGATCACTTTTCCCTATATTCGCGGCCTGTTGCTGCTCGCCATTTTGTTCCGCACCATCGAGGCGTTCAAACTGTTCGACCTCGTCTGGATTATCACCGAAGGCGGCCCCGGCACTTCAACCGAGACCATCGCTGTCTATGTCTACCGTGTCGCCTTTCAATATTTCAAAACCAGCCAGTCCGCCGCGCTCGGCTATATATTGCTGTTTACGGTCATCGTACTGACCAATCTCTATCTCTACTTCGTGCGCCAACGCGCCGTCGAGGACGAAACCTAACATGATAATACGGCGGGAAATCGGCAAGGCCGGCTGGGGGCAAAGCGCCATTACGGCAGTGATCAGCTTTATCTATTTCTTCCCCGTGCTGTGGATCATATTGACGGCATTCAAGAGCCATACCGACGCCCTGGCTATACCGCCAAAATTCCTCTTCACGCCCACCCTGAACAATTTTGTCGCCGTGTTCTCGCGCGCCTATCAATCCGGCGGCGAAGCGATTGACACAAAATTCGACCTGTTTTTCTTTAACAGTATATTTATTGCCGGAACTAGTGTGCTTATTGCCCTGATCATTGGCACGCTCGCGGCCTACGCTTTCTCGCGCTGGCCGCTCAAGGGCAACGACACCTACATGTTCATCATCCTGACAACACGCATGTTGCCGCCGATCATCGTCATCATTCCGATTTTCTTGATGTTCCGTGTTACCGGCTTGGCTGGCAGCTATGTCGGAATCATTTTGCTGTATACCGCCTTCAATCTGCCATTCACAATCTGGATGATGAAGAGCTTCTTCGATGAACTGCCGACGGAAGTGGAAGACGCGGCGCGCATGGATGGCTCATCGGAAACCAAACTATTCTTCAAAATATGCCTGCCTCAAGTAAAGGCCGGGATCGCCGCAACGGCGGTTTTCGGAATTATCCTCACCTGGAACGAGTACCTCTTTGCCCTACTACTGACAGGCATCGATACGCGCACCGTACCTGTCGCCATGGCTTCGACCATTGGCGGTGATATCGGTGTGCGTTGGGGCCTCTTGGCAGCGATCGAAACACTTTTCTTAATCCCAGTGGTGCTGGTGACTTTCCTGCTGCAGAATCAACTTCTGCGCGGCGTCACCTTCGGAACGATAAAACGCTGACATGGCTGATATTGAACTGCGCAACCTCACCAAACGCTACGGCGCTCTGACGGCGGTCGATTCCGTCGATCTCGATGTCGAGGCTGGCGAAGTTATGTGCCTGCTTGGCCCTTCGGGTTGCGGCAAGACAACAACGCTTCGCATGATCGGTGGCCTGGAATGGGCAAACGAAGGCGATATCTTTATTTCCGGCAAGCGAGTCAACAACCTCAAGCCGGCGCAACGCAATATCGCCATGGTATTTCAATTTTACGCCCTCTATCCGAGCCTGACGGTAGCTGATAATTTGGCATTTCCCTTACACGCGGAGAATGTGGACAAGGCTGAAATTGATCGGCGCGTGCAGCACATTGCAAATATCCTGGAGCTGGACCATGCGCTCGGTCGCATTCCCGGCAGATTGTCTGAAGGCGAAAAACAACGCGTCGCGGTGGGCCGCGCAATTATTCGCAACCCGCAATGCTTCCTCTTTGATGAGCCCCTCAGCCGGCTCGACATTGCGCTCCGCCAGGAGATGCGCGGTCAGATCAAAATGCTGCTCTCCGACCTAAACAAGGCCAGTGTGATCGTTACCCACGATCAAATTGAAGCACTTACCATCGGCGACCGCATTGCGGTGATGAACGACGGCCTGATCGAGCAAGTGGCAATACCGCATGATATATTTGCCAGCCCGGCCAATATTTTCGTCGCTGGATTTATTGGTACGCCACAAATGAATTTGATCGCCGGGCGGAATGTAAAGCCAAATAGTGGGGACGAAGGCGGCGTTGAACTGCAATTGTGCCGGCAAGACGTTATCCTGCCGGTCGAATTGGCGGCTTCGTATAATGCAGATATCACCGTCGGCGTGCGCCCGCGCAGTTTTGACTTGGCCTCGGAAAGCGCAGCGGACACCATCTCCGGAATGATCGATCTGATCGAGCCAATGGGCGCAGAGACTTTGTTGCATCTGACGACCGAAGGCGAGGAATTGCGCGTTGTAACCGACCACCGTGCGGCACCCCCGCTGGGTGCGCAAATCCATGTTCGACCGCGGGCCGGGCAAATTCATCTGTTCGATGAACGCGGCATGAGGATTCAGATATGAAGACCGCGCAGGTGAACAACAATATGTCGCCGCGCACGGCGCGCCTGATCGTTGCGTCGGTCATTGCGATCTGCCTGCTTGCTCTGTTGTTCATTTTCCAACCGTTCGTCAAAGAGCTCTATACCGCCGGCTGCATTATGGTCGTTATCGGGGGCCTAACTTTCAACATGGTGCCCTTTGCCAATACTCAGTACAGCGTGCGTCGCGTCATTCGCGTGATGGCAATCGTTATCGCCATTCTGTTAATCGCGGTCGGTATCGCAATTGGGTTCGTTTATATTCTTCTCACATAGCTGACGCGCTGTAAGATTGTCCGGTATTTTGCCGGAGTCGGATTCGCATGCGTATTCTTCAGGTCCAAAACAGATATCAAGGCGGCTTCGGCGGCGAGGATCGGGTGATGGATAATGAATCCCGCCTATTGCGAACTCACGGCCATGACGTCCACCAATTTACCGCTCACAATGACGAGATCGGCCAAGGCTGGAGCAAACTCCGCGCCGGCTTACGCATGCCCTATTCAAAGGACGGCGCACGGCGCGTCTCCCAAGCCATCGCCACGTACCAGCCGGACATCGTCCATGTCCATAATTTCCACTATGTGCTGACACCGTCAATATTCGACGCCTGCCGCTC
>JAPYQV010000293.1 GCA_029937205.1 Alphaproteobacteria bacterium | reverse complement strand
TCGCATGCTTATTCAGCCCGCGCAGTTCCGGGTCGCACTTATACGCCCACATTTCGATGAGCGGATGATCGGAGAGGATTGCCGGCAGGGCCTGGCGAAGCTCGTGCGCAACTTGCAGGAACAGCGGCTGGCAAAATCCATCGAGCAGGTAGGTGCCGAGATAGCCCGCTTTGACGTCCTTCCAGATGGTCGCCTCGCGGCAAAAAGCGCGCAGGCGTAAGAGGGTGTCCTGATTTAGGAGGTCGTCGATCACAACCAGATTCGGATGCGAGCCGAAATAGGCGTTTTCCACCTGCTTGCGCTTGACCCCTTTGCCGAGCGCCGAATTTGTACCGAGCGGGCAGGCGGGTATGTAATAGGCGCTGTCATAATACGGTAGCAGCTTGTCACGTTGCGCGTCGCTGAGCGTGAACAATTGGTCGTGCGGCGTGTGGCGCTCGATGCCGTCGAGCACGGATTCATAGGCAGCGATAATTTTCTGGATATCGTCTCCGGCGACGCCGCGCGCATAGAGATGGCGCATTTGGTCGATATCGTGGCTAAGCTTGAAGATTGCGGAAATGCGCCGGGGCTTTCTGGCGAGCTGGCCGGCGCGCTTAAAATGATCGTAGGCGATTTCGATGGCACCTTCCGCTAGGAAGCACAGCGCCAGCTTCAAATGGCCTTCGCCCCTATCGGGCGCGAGCGTGATGGCGGTTTCAAAATGTTCGCGCGCTTCGGCGTTGTCGGCCGATCCGAACAGGGCCCAGCCCAAATTGAGATGCGCGCTGGCGGCGTCAGGCTGCAATTCCACCGCGCGGCGGTTGTGGCTGATTGCCGCGTCCACATTGCCAAGATTGAACTGTGCCAGACCGAGATTCGCATGCGCCGCGGCATGGTCCGGGTTGATGTCGATGGCGCGCTGGTAACACGTAACGGCTTCTTCCAGCCGATTTGCGGCGTGATAGGCGCTGCCCAACGTGCTTTCGATATCGGGCGAGCCGGGCTGCACCTGGCGCGCCTGCTCCAGGCACTGGATGGCTTCGTCGTGGCGCTACAGACCGCGCAGCAATTGGCCCATGCTGGCCAGGCTCTCGGCCGAATTCGGGTTGATCTCGACCGCGCGGCGGAGCGCTTCGAGCGCTGTTTCGCTTTCGCCGAGCGCCGCGTAGGCGCGCCCCAGATTGCCATGATAAGCGGCGTTGCCGGCATCGCCCGCAATCGCCCGCTCGATAAACGCGATCGCATCGCTGGGAAGGTTTCGCGCCAGCCGGATCAGGCCGGAGAGGTGGAGTGCATCGGGGAGATCCGGCTCAACATCAAGCAGCAACCGGTACAGGCCCATCCGCTTCATCCAGGCGCCCGGCCTGGTGATGCTGCACAGCCATGTTCAACAGCTCGCCGCGATCCCGCGGGACCTCGGTCGGCGGCTGCTTTAATCGCTGTTCCGAGTCCACTTTGCGCTCAACATAAGCCATCCGGCGAGAATAACGTTTCGTCACTTAAGGAACGGTTAAATTATCGTGTTAAATCAAGCTGCTGATCGCTTCGCTGCCGCCTTTCTGCGCTTGGGCTTGGAACGCTTCGGCGCCAGTGCTTTGGCGAGATATTGCCCGGTGTAGCTGTCCGCACGCCCCGCGATATCTTCCGGCCTGCCCTCGGCCACTAACCGGCCGCCGCCGTCGCCGCCGTCGGGGCCGAGGTCGATGACCCAGTCGGCGGTTTTGATGACCTCCAAATTATGCTCGATGACGAGTACGGTGTTGCCGGTTTCGACCAAGCTGTGCAGCACTTCGAGGAGTTTGCGCACGTCGTGGAAATGCAGGCCGGTGGTCGGCTCGTCGAGGATATAGAGCGTGCGTCCAGTGGCTCTGCGCGACAGTTCCTTGGCCAGTTTGACGCGTTGCGCTTCGCCGCCCGAGAGGGTCGTTGCCGGTTGGCCGACCTTGATGTAGCCGAGGCCGACGCGCTCCAGGGTCTCCAACTTGTTGCGGATTGCTGGCACCGCCTTTAAGATTTCCGCGCGGGCCCCGACCGTGTGGTCGAGCACGTCGGCGATGGATTTGCCCTTGTAGTGGATCTCCAGGGTTTCGCGGTTGTAGCGGTGGCCGCTGCATTCTTCGCACTGGACATAGATATCGGGCAGGAAATGCATCTCGATCTTGATCAGGCCGTCGCCCTGGCACGCTTCGCAGCGCCCGCCCTTGACGTTGAACGAGAAGCGGCCCGGCTTGTAGCCCCTCGTCTTGGATTCGGGCAGGCCGGCGAACCAATCGCGCATCGGGCCGAAGGCGCCGGTATAGGTTGCGGGATTTGAGCGCGGCGTGCGGCCGATGGGGGATTGGTCGATATCGACGATCTTGTCGATGAACTCCAGGCCCTCGATATCTTTATGGGCGCCGGGTTGCGCTCGGGCGCCGTTCATGCGTTTGGCCACGGCCTTGTAGAGAGTGTCGATGATCAGCGTGGATTTGCCGCTGCCCGAAACACCGGTGACGCACGTGAACGTGCCGAGTGGAATTTTGACGTCGATGCCGCGCAGATTGTTGGCCCGGGCGCCGATTATCTTTACCGCCTGTTTCTTTTTACCGGTTCGGCGTTTCTCGGGCACGGCGATCTGCTGCATGCCAGTGAGGTACTGTCCGGTCAGGCTCGCCGGCGCCGCCATGATCGCCTCGGGCGTACCTTCGGCGACGATCTCGCCGCCATGCACACCGGCTGCCGGGCCCATGTCGATGACATGATCGGCGGCGAGAATCGCTTCCTCGTCATGTTCGACTACCAGCACAGAATTGCCGAGATCGCGTAAATTCTTGAGCGTTCCCAATAGGCGCGCATTGTCGCGCTGATGCAGGCCGATGGATGGCTCGTCGAGCACGTACAGCACGCCGGTCAGTCCGGAGCCGATTTGCGAGGCGAGGCGGATGCGTTGGCTTTCACCGCCTGAAAGCGTGCCGGCGGAGCGCCCCAGAGTGAGATATTCCAGGCCGACATCGACGAGAAAGCGTAACCGCTCATTGATCTCTTTCAGAATGCGCTGGGCGATCTCTTTATGCTTGGCGCTCAGCTCCGCATCCAAAGACGCGAACCAGTCGGCCGCCTGGAGAATGCTGAGCTCGGTGATCTCGCTGATATGTCGCGCGCCGATCTTGACCGCCAACGCCTCCGGCTTAAGGCGGTTGCCGGCGCACGAGTCACACGGCGCGGTGCTTTGGAATTTACCCAATTCATCGCGCAGCCAGGCGCTGTCGGATTCGCTCCAGCGCCGGTCGAGATTGGGCAGCACGCCCTCGAACGGCTTGGTGGTGCTGTATTCCCGCGTGCCGTCGTCGTAGCGGAATTTGATACGCTCCTTGCCCGAGCCATTCAGAATCACATCCCGCACTTTCTTGGGCAACTCGCTCCAAGCCTTCAGCGTGCTCTCTTTGTAGTGCCGCGCGATGCTGTCCAGGGTCTGGCCGTAATAGGGCGAGGAGGACTTGGCCCAGGGCGCAATCGCGCCTTCGCGCAGCGCCAGGTTTGCGTCCGGCACCACCAGCCCGGCATCGAAATACATGCGCACACCGAGGCCGTCGCAGGCCGGGCAGGCGCCGAACGGGTTGTTGAACGAGAACAGCCGGGGCTCGATCTCTTCAATGGTAAAGCCGGAAACAGGGCAGGCGAATTTGGCTGAGAAGATGGTGCGTTCGCCGCTCTCCGCATCCTCGGCGATGGCCAGGCCTTCGGTTAAGGACAGCGCCGTCTCCAGACTGTCGGCCAGGCGGTTGCCGAGGCCGGGTTTGACGACGATGCGGTCGATGACGATCTCGATATCGTGCTTTTTCTTCTTGTCGAGCGCCGGCGCGCTGTCGATATCGTACATCTCGCCATCGATCTTCACCCGGGTGAAGCCGCGCTTCATCAGCTCGGCAAGCTCTTTGCGGTATTCGCCCTTGCGCCCGCGGATGATCGGCGCCAGCAACAGCAGCCGGGTGCCGGATTTCATCTCGAGGGTGCGGTCGACCATCTGGCTGATGGTCTGGCTTTCGATTGGCAGACCGGTGGCGGGTGAGTAGGGGATGCCGATACGGGCATAGAGCAGGCGCAGATAATCATATATCTCGGTCACTGTGCCGACCGTCGAGCGTGGGTTCTTGGAAGTGGTTTTTTGCTCGATGGAAATCGCCGGCGACAGGCCGTCTATCGAATCCACATCGGGCTTCTGCATCAATTGCAGAAATTGTCGGGCATAGGCCGAGAGGCTTTCGACATAGCGGCGCTGGCCCTCGGCATAGATGGTGTCGAAGGCGAGCGAGGATTTTCCCGAGCCGGAGAGGCCGGTGATCACCACCAGTTTGTCGCGCGGCAGTTCGACATCGACGCCCTTGAGATTGTGCTCCCGGGCGCCCCGTACGGTGATATTTTTGTGCATGTGATCGGCTTTGGGCGATATCGGCATTCAGGATTTATCGAACAGGCAATATAGGCAGCCCTGCCCGTGAATGCGAGCCCGATGGTTTAAAC
>JAPYQV010000292.1:2331-4514 GCA_029937205.1 Alphaproteobacteria bacterium | reverse complement strand
GTCGCGGTCTTCTTCATGCACGAGCTCTAAATACGCATCGATCCCTACCGGAGCAGTTTCCTGCTCAATTCCGTAGATGCGATACAATTGGGTCGACCAGTGCGCTTCACTTTGCTCACCCGCGTCAATAAAGGTCCAGCTGCCGACGTTGGCAATCTCTTGTGCTTTGAGCAGCTGAGCGCGGTTTTCGAGCAGCTCATCCCGGGCGCGTTTCTGTTCCGTGATATTTATATCCATACTGACGATGTATTCGACCTCGCCGCCGGCATCGAACAACGGGGACTTCGTCATCACATAGTGCTTGTCACCCTCGTCATGAGATTCCGTATACTCGAACTGAACCGGCGATCGCATGTCGCGCACCAACTGATCTTTTTCCTCAAACAAAGGCGCCAATTCGGGGAATATATCCCACGCCGTCTTGCCGAGCACCTGTTCGGGCGTGAAGTTGTTCTCCCGTGTCCATTCAGGATTTACATAATCATAAAGCGCCTGGCGGTTTTTTCGGCTAACCGGTAGCGGCATGTTTTCGAGGATGGCACTCAGGCGCCCTTCCGCGGCACGCTTGGCCTCGGCTTCCAGTTTGCTCTCGGTAATATCCTGAACCGCGCCGCGCATCAGGCTCGGGTTCTGATCACCCTCGAAGACGACTTCGCTCCAGGCACGAACAAAGCGCACTTCGCCATTGGCCCGTATGATGCGGTACTCGACAGTGCCTAATCCGCCGGACTTGCGAAAGCTTTCAGTATTTTTGACGACCTCATCCCGATCATCGGGATGCACGCAGCCAACAAAAATTTCAAATGTGACCTCCGCGCCCACGGGCGCAACGCCAAAGATGCGGTAATGTTCATCAGACCAAGTAAGAGCCTCCGCTTGTGCATCCCATGTCCAACTGCCGATACGCGCGATGCGCTGCGCTTCGCTGAGTTGGGCTTCGTTCTTGGCGAGCGCCAGTTCCAATTTTTTCTGCGCCGATATATCGCTGCGATAGCGAACGTGCCGTCCGTCCGCCAGCTTATGGTCCTTGACGCTGATCCATCTGTCGTCGGGGAGTTGGATATCGTACGACCGGCTTTCCTCGAAATATTGCGTGCGAAGCTCGACATAGGTTTCAAGATCGAGCTTCATGCCGCCAAAATTTCCATCCGTTAAGGGATAGATGGCGCGCATGATCTCGGGATAGGAAATACCCGGATGAAACTTGCTCGCGATATCGGGATAGTCGTGGAAATACTGGCTATTGCAATATTCCAAGCGTTGGTCCGCATCGAAAATAGCAAAGCCATCTTGCATATTTTCCATGGCGCTATAGAGCAGCGCCTGGGCATTTTGCGCCTCTTTACGCTCACTGAGATCGCGCACATGCGCCATGTATTTATCGCCGGCGCCATTCTCGCCGGAGACCAACCACACGTTAACCGACACTGGCACGAGAGAGCCGTCGTGCCGGTAATATTCCTTCTCGTAATCCTCAAGAAATCCCCTGCGATCGAATTGCACCCGGGATTCGCTGAGCAGTTGTTGCCAGCGATGCGGCGTCAGTTCATCGATTGTCAGGGTGCACAATTTTTCTCGTCCGTACCCCACCATGCGGCAAAAGGACGGATTTGCGTCCTCAATACGGCCCGCGAGATCGGTCACAAACAATCCGTCCCGGTTGGTTTCGAACAATTGGCGGTAGGTCTGCTCGGACGCTCCGGACGTGCCAGTCTCTGCCGCGCTATTTGCCGCTTTTTGTGTCATTTCATACGCAGCCGGTATTCAACTATGCGCAAAATCATCCTCCGAATCGCCTTTAAACTAAAAAGCACACCCTTTGATAGCCAATCACATCACATCACATCATGCCGTGACATCCAATCGGCAGAAACATATAGCCATATCGTTTAAAATAATTTGACGGCACGGATGGCCGCCCAACATCGCTTGCGGCAGCGCGCGAAATCAATACGCCATTGTTATGCTGGGCTATGCTGGCGGGCCGTTACCCGATCTACGCGGGCATTTCGGCGGCTGCCTCAACGGCACCGGAGGAAACGGTGCCGGCGCTTTCAGATTGCGGCATCGTCGCGGATTCGTTGTCCGTGTCGCTCTCTTCGTGGCGCAGCGCGTAGCCTCTGCCCCAAACGGTTTAGATATAATCTTCTCCACCCGTGGCAGCTTTGAGAGAGATGCGCCAC
>JAPYQV010000292.1:0-2321 GCA_029937205.1 Alphaproteobacteria bacterium | reverse complement strand
CAACTGGAAGCAGGATATTTTTTTCGCCACGTCGCTGACACTGCTCAAAATCAGCACCGGCGTTTTATTGTTTGCCGCGCGCAGTTTCTCCAGCACCGACATGCCGTCCAAATCGGGCAATATGAGATCCAAAATTATCGCTTGGTAATCGCCGCTCAGTGCCAATTCAAGGCCGCGCCGACCCGACAGCGTCACATCGCATGTATCGTCCTCAGCATGCAGCACCGCTTGAACGGGGCTGGCCACGGAAAAGTCATCTTCAATCAATAACAGTTTCATCTTCGACTCCCGACGGTGCATTCCCAAGCGACGGCACGGCGGGCGGCAAGAGATTGCTGGGCCGCTCCCTGCCGTTTGGTAATCTTGGTTAATTTTGCAATGCGCTCCATTCGTGGAGCCGCGTACGAGATTCTACGTCGGTCAGCCCAACTATGCAGATTTTCGCGGCTATTTGAGGCGCCGGGCGCGGGTCAGATCTTGCCTTTGCGGGAATCCGACTGGAAGATCGGGTTTGTCGCTCCAAACGCATCGATCGCCGTCCCAGTGATGGCCGACGCGCTGCTGGAAGCCAAAAACATCGCCAGCTCCGCGATTTCCCGGGACTCCATCAGGTTGGCATCCTGTTTTCTGCCCTGATGATTAAAGGCGCTGCGAAACCCCTCCGTATCGGTGGCGCCGGGGCAGATACAGTTTACATCGATGCCATGTTCCTTGACCTCGGCGGCAACACTTTCGGTTAGATTGATCAGCCCGGCCTTGGCGGCGCGGTAGGCGGAGCGGCCCCTGCCGCCGCGCCGGCCGCCGATGCTCGCGATATTGATGATTTTTCCACCGCCACGCTCGATCATATGCGGCAGCACCGCTTTGGTCAGGAGCGCCGGCGCGACAAGATTGACGTAGAGAACACGCTGCCACAATGCGCTGTCAAAATCCGCCAAATCGGCGGAATCGTGAATGATCGCGGCGTTGTTGACCAAAACATCGATGCGGCCGAAGGTTGCGAGCGCGGCATCCGCGATCCTCCCGGCACTGTCCTCAATCGCCAAATCCGCCACCAGCGCAACCGCCTTGGCGCCAGATCGTTCAACTTCAAGGCAAATGGAATCGAGCTCGTCTTTTGTCCGCCCGGTGGCCAGAATATTTGCACCGGCCGCACCAAACGCAGCCGCCATAGCGCGGCCAATTCCCTTGGTCGCGCCGGTAATGATAACAGTCTGGTCTGTGAACGGCTCTGCCATCAGGCGGCTAGACGGCGCCGCGTATCCATTCTTCCAGTTTGGCCTTCGGTAAGGCGCCGACCTTCATCGACGAGACCTCGCCATCCTTGAAGATGATCAGGGTTGGAATGCCGCGCACGCCGTATTTGGCCGGCGTCGAGGGATTGCTGTCCACATCCACCTTGGCGATCGTCACCGAGCCGTTCAACGATTCGGAAATTTCCTCAAGCGCCGGGGCTATGGCCTTGCACGGGCCGCACCACTCCGCCCAAAAATCCACCAATACCGGACCCGGCGCCTTGAGTACTTTTTCATCGAAATCTGCGTCGGTGACATGGGTGACGGGCATAATTTTCTCCTCAGAATGGGGTGAATTCAATTTAGGTACGAGGCGGCTGAGCGTCAAGGTGCGTGCGCATCCAGGACGGCGTCGGATAGCCAGACAAGTGCCGGACCATCAGTAAACAATAGTGCTGAGCGAATCTCACGGCCCGGAAAAATTACCGTGAGCACGGCACGGTAATCGGCCATTTGCGCCAGATAGGCCTCGGGGATGGCCGAATCCGCGCCGGGCGCGGCGCGGCCCGACTTAAAATCAACGACCCATACGCGCGTCTTTTCGACCAGCAATCGGTCGACTTGGCCCGACACCACATGCTTGCCGATGACCGCCGCGAGCGGCACCTCGGCCCGGCTCAGCGGGCCAAACAGCGGCGCGGCGTCCGCGTCCGTCAAGACGCCGAGGACTTCCGCCACAATCTCCGCCTGTGCTTCCGCGTCCAGGCCATGGGCCGGGCGGGCCAGGAAACGCCGCGCCGCCGCTGCACGCATCGCCGGCGCCTCTTCGGGCAGCAATTCCAACAGCCGGTGAATAAGGCGCCCGCGCAAAAACGCGCTGCCGCCGGCTTCGTCAAGCGGCCCGCGTGCCGGGGCCGGCAGAGCGACGCGGCGCGACGGCGCCAGCGGGCGCGGCGGGCTTGGCTCAGGCGGTGCCGGTTCGCGAAAATACGGCCTCAGGTCTTCGATGTCGCGCATATCGGGCGGCAATTTGGTGGCGATCCCAGGTTCGGCCGTTTGCGGGCACGACAAACGCAGACCCTCGCC
>JAPYQV010000291.1 GCA_029937205.1 Alphaproteobacteria bacterium | reverse complement strand
GAGTTAGACGCTAGGTTAAGTCGTGATTTGGAGGTCATCCTGTTGCATGACGACACTCTGAACCGGACGAGCGATGGTTCCGGATTGGTAGCGGAGAAAGATTGGGCCGAGCTCCAGGTCCTTGACGCTGGCACCTGGTACGGCGAAGCATTCAGTGGCGCGCGCATCCCCTCCCTGCGCCAAGCAATCACCGTATTGGCCGAGCTTGGCCTCGGCGCCAATATCGAAATCAAACCCCGTGCGGGTCGCGAGGACGTTACCGGCCGCATCGTCGCCAGACTCCTCAATGAGGAATGGCCGGCAGCGTTGCCAATACCGTTGATTTCGAGCTTCAATCTAGAGACTTTGATAGCTGCGCAGGACGTCGCGCCGAACATTCCGCGTGCTCTCGCGGTGTCGACAATCCCTGAGGACTGGTGGGAACAACTTGTCGAGCTCGGCAGCAACGCGCTGCACTGCGACCACAAGCACATCTCTGTTGGGCAGGTATTGGAGGTTATTGACGCCAAGTGCGTTCTCAGGTGCTTTACGGTCAATGAGGCGGACCGCGCCAGGACTCTCTACGACTGGGGCGTCGAGGCGGTGTTCACCGATTATCCGGAACGCATGCCGATGAGGTAATTAGTTATCCTTTTGGATTTGGCCCCATCCAAGCGCGAGCTGTAAGTGCTGCGCTGCCACGGAGGGTCCTTGGATCGTCGCGGTCACCGATAGTCTATGAGTGAGGCCGCGTCGAATGCACCCACTGAGGCGCCGAAGTCTCTACGGAGGTCCGTCGCGCCCCATTACAATAGCCCGACCACAATACCATGCGCAGCCACGATCTGATCAAGGAATCCCATCCATTTATGGCGTTGTATTGTTGGTCGAAGTGACGACCGAGGAACCCCCCGCTCGCCACTGACCGCCCCAAATGCTAGCGTCTTGGCTTGGAGATAGAAGCCATACAGAAATTATCGACTGACATCATTTTTGGGGCCGAAGGGAGGCGACCATGCAGCTCGATCCGCAGGTTCAAATAATTGTCGACGAAATCAATTCCGTCGAGGTGGAATCCTTATGGGATCGGCCGATCGCCGATGTGCGTGCTGATTTCGATAATTTGGTGCTCGGCCTGCAGGATGCTGGGCCGGAAGTCGGCCGCGTCGAGAACCGCGATATTCCTGGGCCGCACGGCCCGATCCCGATCCGCATCTATTGGCCGGAGGGCAACGATCCCGGAACGCCGCTGCCCGTTTATATCAATTACCACGGCTCCGGCTATGTCGTGCTCAGCATCGACACGCATGACAATGCATGCCGCGCGCTGTGTCAGGGTGCCGGCTGTATCGTCATCGGCGTCAGCTATTGCAAGGCGCCCGAGTATAAATTCCCCAAGCCGACCGACGAAGCCTGGGCGTCGCTGCAATGGGTTGCGGCGAGCGCCGCCGAGATCGGCGCGGATCCGGCGCGCGTTGCGGTCGGTGGCGATTCCGCCGGCGGCTGTCTCGCTGCGGTCGTCGCCCAGCGGGCGAAACGCGAAGGTGGGCCGCCGCTTGTCTTCCAGCTTCTGGTATATCCCGTCACCGACACGCGCGAGGACCGGCCATCCTACAAGACCTTTGGCGACGGCTATCTCTTGACCGCCGAGACCATGGCTTGGTTCTTCGATTGCTACTTCAACGACGATTCCGAAAAATCAGACCTCGCGGCAGCTCCGCTGCGCGCGGACGATCTGAGCGGCTTGCCGCCGGCGCTGGTAATGACGGCGAGCCATGACCCGCTCCACGACGATGGCGTGGCTTACGCCGAGAAACTCGAGGCCGCCGGCGTGCCGACCGACTATCGCAACTATGAGGGCCACATCCACGGATTTTGGACGGCCACGGGGCGTATGGATATCGCCGCCGAGGCCCAAGCGACGGCCTGCGCGGCGCTTCGCAATGCGTTTGGCACGGCGTAGAGGCCGGGTGATGGCCACGGCCGACGTCGATGCACTGATCGTCGGTGCCGGCTTTTCCGGGATCTACATGCTAAAGCGCTGCCGCGAGCTCGGGCTCTCGGCGCGGGTGATCGACGCCGCTACCGACGTCGGCGGGACCTGGTACTGGAACCGCTATCCCGGCGCGCGCTGCGACGTTGAGAGCATGAGCTACTCCTATTCATTCTCCGACGAATTGCAGCGCGACTGGACCTGGACGGAGCGATACGCCCAGCAACCGGAGATTCTCGATTACGTTGCGCATGTGGTGGAGCGGTTCGATCTGAGGCGCGACATGCGCTTCGAGACGCGCGTCACCAGCGCCGCGTTCGACGAGACATCCAACCGCTGGCAAGTGGAGACCGACCGCGGCGACAACATCTCCGCCAAATATTGCGTCATGGCGACGGGTTGTCTGTCGACCACGAACCTGCCCGATTTCAGGGGTTTGGAGAGCTTCGAAGGCGATACCTACCACACCGGCCGCTGGCCGCATGAGGCAGTCGATTTCACCGGCAAGCGGGTCGGCATTATCGGCACGGGCTCGTCCGGTGTCCAATCCACCCCCGTGATCGCCGCCGAGGCGGCGCACCTCACGGTCTTTCAACGCACGCCCAATTTTAGCGTTCCGGCATTCCATGGTCCGATCGACCCGGATGTCGTAAAGATGTGGAAGACGCGCCATCGCGAGCTTCGACAGCACGCCCGCACATCGCGCATCGGCGATATCTTCGAGGTCTCGGAGACTTCGGCGCTCGATCTTACACGCGAGGCGCGTGACGCTGAGTTCGAACGGCGCTGGGGCCAGGGCTCGTTTAATTTTCTTGCGAGCTTTACCGACCTCATCACCAGCCGGGCGGCGAACGATTTTGCTGTGGATTTCGCGCACAAAAAGATCCGCCAGCGGGTCGACGATCCCGAGGTCGCGGAGTTACTGTGCCCCAAGGATCATCCATTCGGCACCAAGCGGCTCTGCGTCGATACCGACTATTTCGAGACCTTCAACCGCGACAATGTCAGCCTGGTCGATGTGAAGGCAGCGCCGATCGAAGAGATCACGCCGCGCGGCCTCAGGGCCGGCGGCAAGGAATTCGAACTCGACGCCATCGTGTTTGCGACCGGCTTTGACGCGATGACCGGCGCGCTCCTCGCCATCGATATCCGCGGCCGCGGCGGCATTGAATTCAAGGAAAAATGGTCGGATGGCCCAAAGACCTATCTTGGGCTCGCGGTGGCGGGCTTTCCCAACCTGTTTACGGTCACCGGCCCCGGCAGTCCGTCGGTTCTCAGCAACATGATAACCTCGATCGAGCAGCACATCGAATGGATCGCCGATTGCATGGGGTACATGGAGGCGCGAGACCTCACCACCATCGAGGCGAGCCGCGAGGCGGAAGACAAGTGGATGCGTCACGTCAGCGACGTGGCGGACGGCACTCTCTTTTTCGAGTCCAACACCTGGTATGTCGGCGCCAATATTCCGGGCAAGCCGCGCGTCATCTATCCCTATGTCGGCGGCGTCGGGGCCTACCGCGACATCTGCAGTAAAATCGCCGCTGATGGCTATGCGGGCTTCACTCTGGTGTCCGCGGCGGAGCATGTCTCGCCAGCAATGGGCGCATAGCCTCAACCACTCCGCCGAGTAAGATCACGAAACCGAATGTCGGCAAGATGGACGACCGGGTGGGTTAATCGCCATGTCTCTTTATAGCCGAGGCCGTTTGCGATGGCCCCGCCAGACTTCCGCTGTTGGGTGCAAAGCGGACATCAGAGACATGAAATTCGATTTCCCTAAATTAATGTCCGTTGTCGGGGAGAAAGCGGACCTAAGTTCGGCGTCGTGTTTTCGTCTCAGTTTGACCCAAACCGGAAATGCTCGTCGCCGGCGTCGAACGGTGCCGCCCCTAACCGGAGTTAAAGACGGCGCCTTGCGTGGTTATTCGATGACGGACAGGTTCTCGGCGGAAGATTTGCCGTTCTTTCCGGGCTGAACCTCGTAGGTGACCTTCTGCCCTTCGTTAAGCGTAGTCAGTCCGGCGCGTTCGACAGCTGAAATGTGAACGAAAGCGTCATTTGAGCCGTCTTCCGGCTCGATGAATCCAAAGCCCTTAGCGGAGTTGAACCATTTTACTGTACCAGTAGCCATAATAATTTCCTCTAACAGGAGTGTTGGTTCCGCGCATCACATCATGTAACGGCGCGGTCAGTTAAACGCTCACATTGTCAGCGGAAAACTAAGCTATTCGGCGTACCGTAAACCTAGGTAATACAAAACAAATGCAACACGTATGCGGGGGGGTATAGAGGATATTACGGTGAAGTCAATGACAGGCAAGCGACCATCGACTCGTTTTTCTTAAGAAATGAACCCTACTGCCCCCGTGTCATCAGGTCCGCTTATGATGCGGTGGACGGCTCCCGCCATCCATCACCCGGTCGGTGCGTTGGACCAGGCGCAAGCGGCGGAGTAGGCGAAGTCTCGACCGCGTCGGAGCTTCCGCTTATGCGAAAGTGTCCTGCCCCCCTATAACTGAGCCACGTATTTCGTGATATTTTACGAAGATG
>JAPYQV010000290.1 GCA_029937205.1 Alphaproteobacteria bacterium | reverse complement strand
GTCATAACGAAGGCGACGAGCCGGCCTTCACCCAGCCGGTGATGTATCAAGCCATCAATTCTTTGGCGACCACCCGGCAACTCTATTCCGAACGTCTGGTGGCGGAGGGCGTGCTGTCAGCCGATGAGGCGACGCAACGGGCCGAAGCATTTCAGGCCCGTCTCGAAGACGAGTTGGAGGCCGCCAAGAGTTACAAACCGAATAAGGCGGACTGGCTCGAAGGCCAATGGAGCGACATGCGGGCCGCGCCGTCGGAATATGGCCCGGGCGAGACCGCGGTGGAGAGTGACGTACTGCGCCGCATCGGCACGGTCATCGCTTCCGTTCCGCCCGAATTCAACCTCCACCCGCGCTTGAAGCGCGTGCTGGGCGGACGCCGCAAGATGATCGAATCGGGCGAAAAGATCGACTGGGCCATGGCCGAGGCATTGGCCTTCGGCTCGCTCCTGCACGAAGGCAACGGCGTGCGCCTCTCCGGCCAGGATGTGTCGCGCGGCACATTTTCCCATCGCCACGCCGCCTTCTTTGATCAACAAAGTGAGGATCGCTACATCCCGCTTAATCATATTGGCGACGGGCAGGCGCGCATCGAAATTGCCGACAGCCTGCTTTCGGAAGTGGGCGTGCTCGGTTTTGAATATGGTTACTCCACCGCCGAGCCCGATACGTTGGTTCTGTGGGAAGCGCAGTTCGGCGATTTTGCCAACGGTGCGCAGGTCGTCGTCGATCAGTTTGTCGCATCCGGCGAAAGCAAGTGGCTGCGCATGTCGGGCTTGGTGATGCTGTTGCCGCACGGCCATGAGGGCCAGGGACCGGAGCACAGTTCGGCGCGCATGGAGCGTTATCTGCAATTGGCGGCGGAAGGCAATATCCAGGTCGTCAACTGCACCACGCCAGCCTCCTATTTTCATGTGCTGCGGCGCCAGATGCGGCGCAGTTACCGCAAGCCGTTGATTGTCATGTCGCCGAAATCCCTGCTGCGCCACAAGCTCTGCACGTCCAATTTGTCGGATTTCGCCCCCGGCACGCATTTCCACCGGGTGATCGGCGAGGGGCGCGCCTACGCGACGGGAGAAGATATCCGCCGCGTGGTGCTGTGCAGCGGCAAAATCTATTACGATCTGCTGCAGGCTCGAAAGGAACAAAAAATCGAAGACGTGGCGTTGCTGCGCATGGAACAGGTAGCGCCGTTTCCGACCCGCAGCGTCACCGTCGAATTGGCCAAATATCCCAATTCCGATATTATTTGGTGCCAGGAAGAGCCGCAAAACCAAGGCGCCTGGGGCTATGTTGCGGCACGCCTGGATACGGTATTGGACGGCTTGAGCAATACATCGCGCAAAACGCGCTACATCGGCCGGCCGGAAGCGGCATCGCCCGCCAGCGGCTCGTTCAAGGTGCATGTGAAAGAGCAGGAAGCGCTTGTCAGCGAAGCCCTGACGATCACCAATGGAGCAAAACCATGACCCTCAATATCACGGTCCCCGAATTGGGCGAATCGGTGACGGAAGCCACCGTTGCCAAATGGTTCAAGGCGCCGGGAGATGCGGTCGCGCTGGATGAACCCCTGGTCGAGTTGGAAACCGACAAAATTGCGCTTGAAATCAATGCCGCGAGCGCCGGCGTGCTCGCCGATATCCTGGTGCCCGAAGGCGAGGATGTGGAAGTCGGCGCCGTGCTCGGCCACCTTGCCGAAGGAGAGAGCCCCAAAGCGAATGACGGCAATGGCGCGGCGGAACCGGCACCGGTCTCAAAGGCGACGCAAGATGACGCGCTGCCGCTTTCACCGGCAGTGCGCAAACTGGTCGAGGATAACGACCTCGACCCGAGCGCCATCAGCGGAAGCGGCAAGGACGGGCGGATACTAAAGGGTGATGTGCTCAAGCTGCTGCAAGCGCCTGCGCCGCAAGCGCATGCGGTTGAGGTGCCCGCCGAGCCCGCCATTGTATCGGCAGAGGTGGACGAATTGACGGAGGTGGCCGACGAAGAGCGTGTGCCTATGTCGCGTCTCCGCCAGCGCGTCGCCGAGCGGCTGAAAATGGCGCAGGACACAGCCGCGATACTGACCACCTTCAACGAGGTGGATATGAGCCAGGTGATGGCGGCGCGCCGCAAATATCGCGATGCCTTCGAGAAAAAACACGGCGTGCGCCTCGGTTTCATGTCGTTCTTCGTCAAGGCGGCGGTCGCCGCGCTGAAGGAAATACCGTCGGTCAATGCGGAGATCGACGGCACCGATATCGTCTACAAGAAATATTATCATATCGGCGTGGCGGTAAGCGCGCCGCAGGGGCTGGTGGTGCCGGTGCTGCGCGATGCCGACAAGCTCGGCTTCGCCGGGATCGAGAAGAATATCGCGGCGCTCGGCGCCAAGGCGCGCGACGGCAAGCTCTCCATGGCCGATCTTTCGGGCGGCACCTTTACCATTTCCAATGGCGGCGTGTTCGGCTCGCTGATGTCGACACCGATCCTCAATCCGCCGCAGTCGGGCATTTTGGGCATGAACAAGATCCAGGAGCGACCGATTGCCATCGGCGGGCAGATGGAAATTCGCCCGATGATGTATCTCGCGCTGAGCTACGATCACCGCCTGATCGACGGGCGCGAGGCGGTCACCTTCCTGGTGCGCATCAAGGAATGTATTGAGGAACCGGAGCGCCTTTTGCTAGACCTCTAGGAAATAAGCTCCAACCCCATTTCGAATCCGAGAGGCAAAGCCAAAATGAGTGAAACGAATTTCGATGTCGTGGTCATCGGTTCGGGGCCGGGCGGTTATGTCGCCGCCATCCGCGCGGCACAGCTCGGCCTGAAAACCGCCTGCGTGGAAAAAAACCCGACGCTCGGCGGCACCTGCCTCAATGTCGGTTGCATTCCCTCCAAGGCGCTGCTGCAAGCGTCTGAGGAATATGCCCATGCCGGCAAGGCGCTGAAGCGCCACGGCGTGATGATTGAAAACCTGCAACTCGATCTGCCGACCATGATGGGCCACAAGGACAAGGTGGTTGGCGACCTCACCAAAGGCATCGCCCATCTGTTTCAGAAGAACGACATCACCCACATTGCCGGCTGGGGTGCACTCGGCGCCACGGGTGAGGTCATCGTCAGCGACGATGGCGGCGCCAAGACGGTGCTGAATGCGAAGGCCACCATTATCGCCACCGGCAGTGCATCGGCCAACTTGCCTGGCATTGAGATCGACGAAAAACACATTGTCAGCTCAACCGGCGCGCTGGCGCTATCGGAAGTTCCGGGCCATCTCGCGGTGATCGGCGCCGGCTATATCGGCCTCGAAATGGCCTCGGTGTGGGGCCGTCTCGGCGCCAAGATCACAGTGATCGAATTTCTCGACCGTATCGTGCCGGGCATGGATGGCGAGTTGGCGACACAGTTCCAAAAAATGCTGCGCCGGCAAAAAATGAAATTCAAACTTTCGACCAAGGTAACCGGGGCAGAATTGACCAACAGCGGTGTCGCGCTCGCCATGGAGCCGGTGGACGGCGGCGCGGCGGAGACATTGGAAGCCGATGTGGTGCTGGTCGCGGTCGGACGCAAACCCTACACCGAGGGCCTTGGCCTCGAGCAGGCCGGCATCGCCACCGATGGCGGCGGGCGTATCGAGGTCGGCGATCATTTCGAAACCAACGTCGCCTGCGTCTACGCCATCGTGGTGACCCGCTTCATCTACCGGGACATCACCTGGCGGGGGCTGTGGCAGGTCTCGGTCAATTCCATGTATCTGACCGCCCAGGTACTGCTCATCGTCGCCGCCGCCGGGGTGTTTTCCTGGCTGCTGACGGTGAGCGGCATCCCCCAATCCATGGTCAAGACCATTGACGAGCTAAATTTGCAGCCGTGGATGATCCTGCTCGCCATCAATGTTCTGCTGCTGGTGGTGGGCTGCCTGCTGGATCCCAACTCGGCGATCCTCATCCTGGTGCCGCTGCTGCTGCCCATCGTTCAGGCGGCGGGGGTGGATTTGATCCATTTCGGCATCATCATGACGGTGAACCTGTCCATCGGCATGTTCACGCCGCCCTTCGGGCTCAACATCTTCGTCGCCCAGGCACTCTTCAAGGTGCCGCTGAAAAGCATCTATCCCGGCCTGGTGCCGTTCATCAGCCTCAACATCGTGGCCCTGATGGCGGTGACCTATATTCCGTCCCTGTCCCTCTATCTAACCCGCTTCGTGGGGTGAAAAGAGCAGATTGTTTGGCATGACCGCATGGCGTTCTGCTCCCATTGTTTGAGAGCCGCCGCCGCGTCAAGCAGCCACTCACTCCGTTCGCTGGGCCACTTGACCCGTCGTCCACGGTGGATCAAGGGCAACGACGGGGTGGGATCAAGCTGTGGCGGCGAAGCCCCCGCGCCGGCGCCCTGGGGCATGACTACTTTGGGAAAAAGAAAGGGCCGGGCATTGCGGCCCGGCCCTCAAACTGGAAAGTCGCTCGCCTACTTCCGCGTTTTCTCGACCGCCGACAGCAGCCGGTCGTAGGTCGCCTTCAGGGCCGGCTTGCGCTTGACCACGGTGGCGCCGACGCTGGCCAGGGTGGACATGAGCTTCTTC
>JAPYQV010000289.1 GCA_029937205.1 Alphaproteobacteria bacterium | reverse complement strand
TTTCCGATCAGACTCGGAAATCTGATATCGCGTCATGTTGGTCATGACCGCGCCCCGCTTACCGCCATCCCTGCGAAGATGCTCGCATGGCTCTGTAATTAATTCAATTGATGTAATGTTTGCATGCCGGGCTTTATCTTGAGCTCCGGCTTATTATTTGACCTCCGGCTAAGCCTCCGGTTTGGGCCAGCTGCCGTCGGATTTTGCTGCCTCGTCTTGCGGCGATCCGCCGAGGCTGCGGAGGATCGATTTCAGTTCTTCAGCGGCGGCGTCGACTTGGGCGGCGTCGGTGCCGCGGAGTACCAGGGTGGTACCGAATTTGCCTTTCTGCACGAACGGGTAGCTGCCGATTTCAAGGCTGTCATAGCGCTCTTGCAGGTCGCCGAGCGGGCGCGCGATATCGCCTTCGCCCATCAGCACGGCGACCGAGCGCGAGGCGACCTTGGCGCCGCCTTCAAGCTCTGGCGCGATGCTCTCGAACATGGCGCGCATGACGGCGGGGATGCCGGCCATAACGATGACATTCTCGACCCGAAAGCCCGGTGCCCGGCTGATTGGATTGTCGACCAGGGTCGCGCCCTCCGGTGTGTGCGCCATGCGCAGGCGTGCCTCGTTCAGTTCGCGGCCCGAGCCGTCATAATAGTCTTCCAATATTTCCTGCGCTTCCAGGTTCAATATGTAATTCAGTCCAAAAGCCTTGGCGACGCTCTCGCAGGTGATGTCGTCATGGGTCGGGCCGATGCCGCCGGTGGTGAAGACGTAATTGTAACGCGCCCGCAACGCGTTGACCGCCGCAATGATTTCTGCCTCGTCATCGGACACAAACCGGGCCTCGCGCAAGACAATACCGAGGACGGTCAATTGCTTGGCAAGATAGTTGAGGTTGGCGTCCTGGGTGCGGCCCGACAGCAACTCGTTGCCGATCAGCAAGAGGGCGGCGGTGACGGTTTTCGGCATGGTGGCGGCTCTCCGGATGGGGTGGCGGAAAGAGATCATAGACCATCACCCGGCGACACAGCATAGTTTCACACCCATGAAAGGTTTCAATCTGTGAAATTTCCCGATCCGCTGCTGCGCGCCACCTTGATCAAGCGCTACAAACGCTTTCTCTCCGACCATGAACTCGAAGACGGCACCACCGTCACTGCCCATTGTGCCAATACCGGCGCCATGCTCGGCTTGACGGCGCCCGGCTCGGAGACTTGGCTGTCGCCGGCGCGCAATCCGGACCGCAAACTGCGCTATAGCTGGGAGATGATCCGCGTGGCGCCGGGCGCGGGCGGATTGGTGGGCATTCACACGGCGCATCCGAACACCATCGTCGCTGAGGCCATTGCCGCCGGCAACGTCGCCGAGTTGGCCGGTTACACCGGAATCCGCCGCGAAGTTCGCTACGGCGAGAATTCGCGTATCGATCTTTTGCTTGAAAAGGACGGCGCCCCGCCATGCTATGTCGAGGTCAAGAATGTTCACCTCCGGCGCGAGGACGATTTGGCCGAATTCCCCGATTCTGTCACCCAGCGCGGCGCCAAGCATTTGCGCGAACTCTCCAGCGTCGTGCAAGGCGGCGGACGGGCGGTGATGCTCTATCTGGTGCAACGTGCCGATTGCGACGCCTTTGCCCTCGCCGCCGATATCGACCCGGAATATGCGGCGGCGTTCGCCGAAGCCCACCAGAGCGGGGTTGAAGCGCTATGCTATGCGTGCCGGCTCAGCGAGCGGGAAATCACGCTAGATCGACCACTTCCGATCGATTTCTCACGTTCTGGATCCTAACCACTAGTTTGTGACCAATGACATTTTCAGAGATCGTACCCATATGTTAACAATGTAAAGGCACGATGATTTGGACACCGTCCGGGACCAAATTGGCTCTGGATAATGATCAATATGAGGATTATAGCCTAACATCTTGGTTTACTTGAATTTTGCCGGAGCTAAACCTGCCCGGTAAATGGAAACTAAATAGAAATTCAGAACAGGATCAGCAATATGTCCGTTCGCCGCAGTATCCGCTCATTCCGCTCTCTGGCTGTCAGCGCCTAACCCTGGCGCTCGCCATGGTCGTCGGCACGACGCTTATTCATGCCCAGGAAATGGATCTGAATGAGTTCGAATCCCTGATTGGCACCGGTCAAACCACCAGCGCGATTTCGTCCGAGCAGGCGTTGGAAATCGCCACCGGCGACAGCGATGCCGATCTCGAAATACTTGCCGATTATTTTGCCTCAAACGGCCGCGATGCGAAAGGCGTGGCCAAGATGGCAGCCGACATGATCCGCGAATTGGGCGGCGACCCATCGGTTATGGCCGATGCCGCCGGGCGCATCGCCGATGCCGCGACGGATGCCCTGAACGCGCAATATGTCACGCGCTTCAAAGAAGATGAGGATTTTAATCTACCGGAAAGCGCCATCGGTTTCGATTTCGCGACGCCCAATTCCAAGCAGATTTCGGGTTATGAGCGTGTCACTCCGAATGACGACCGAATTGAAAGTGACGGCGAATTGTCGGGTCTGCGCCGACCAACCGATAAACCGGTGGTGGCGCACGGCATTGTCGGGGTGAAGAAATTCAGTACCGAGATGCCGAACGGTGTCTATCGCGTGACACTGGTGACCGACGACCTCGGCGATTGGTCTAAATTCCCGCGCCCGTTCGGCAACCGCGTGCGCGTCAATGACAAGACGGTGCGCGTGCTCACCAAGGATCCGAGCGATTGGATTCTTGACGCCGGTAAAAAAGGCACTTCGGCGCTCGGTGGCGATGCGACGGATTTTGCCGAAACCGGTCTGCAGTTCCCGCGCATCGACCGCGAAATTATGGCTGACAATGCGCAAGTCTATGGCGATCCAGTCGGCCGCGTTGATACCGTCAAAGGCTTCACCACAGTCGTCCGGGTAGATGGCCAAACCGAAACGCTCAGTCTCGGCGATCCGATTTATAAAGGCGACAAGCTGAGCACCGGTAGCGGCTCGTCGCTCGGCTTGCTGCTCGGTGACGAGACCACAGTCGCGATGGACGCAAAAACGGAAATGGTGCTCGACGATCTCGTCTATGGCCCTGCCAACAACAGCGGCAGCTTGGCGATTTCCATTCTCGACGGCTTGTTCACCATGAAAACCGGCAAAATCGCGGCGACCGACCCGCAGGCGATGATCGTGCGCACGCCGCGCGCCATGTCGGCCATTCGCGGCACGAATCCTGGCTTCGATGTCGATGTGGACAGTGGCACGGAGAATTTTTTCAACCTGCCTGACACGACAACCGGTAATTTCGGCTCGTTCAGTGTGACCTCGACCACCACCGGCGAAGCGATCCTGCTGTCCGGTGATTTTGACGTTTTTCTGCTCGACGAAACCGGAAATTTCACGGCCCCGCTTGATTTGTCTTCGGAAGAAATCAGCAACTTTTTTACCGTATTGCGTTCGATCATGCCGCCGCAACCATCCGACAGCGGCGGATCGGATGAAGATTTTGATGCCGACTCCGGCGAAGCGGGCGAAGGCATCGGCGATTCTGTGACCATCGAAGTGGAAATCGTCAACGGTATACTCGAAATCGAGTTCCTCGGTGAGGACTAAATTTTCCTTGCCGCGATTATTCTCGACCCGATTGAGGAGCTAGACGAGGAACTCGATCCGGAGGAATTGCTCGCCACCGCACTTGCCGAGGCACTGTCGCAAATTTCGACGGAAGCCGGCGACGAGCCGGAAGACGATCCCAGCCCGACCTGAGAACCCGCGCACCGGCCGGCAGGCTGCTTGACGGCAGCACACCGGTTTCACGCACGCCTTCTTGCAAGGGCGGGCCTCAATCGCCATGCTGGGTTCATCTCGGGGCGGAACAGCCGTAATTTGCGGCCCCTCACCTGATCGACACGAATAATTAGGCAGGAACGCCCGGCATGTTGTCGCGCTATCTCATTTACATTGTCGCCACGGCCGCCATTGCGCTGTTGATCTTTATTCGCGCCTGGGACCCGTTGCCGGTCGAAAGCCTGCGCCACCGGCAGTTCGACCTGTTTCAGAATATTGAGCCCCGGGCAAAAGCAGAACTGCCCATCGTTATCGTCGATGTCGATGAGGAAAGCCTCGCAACATTCGGCCAATGGCCGTGGCCACGGACTCTTCTAGCCGACCTGGTCGCCACCCTGAACAAAGCCGGCGCGGTCGGTATCGGGTTCAATTTCCTGTTTGCCGAAGCGGACCGGGCGTCGCCAGATAAATGGGCGCAAACCGCACCGCAATTGAACAAGGAAATTGCTTTGGCGCCAAAACGTATGCCCAGCAATGACGGTATTTTCGCGCGCCAGATTCGCCGCGGCCGTGCGGTCATGGGCCAATCCACCACAACACGCGAAATCGAAGACAATAGAGAGGAGATCGCGCGCAAAGCGTCGATTGTGAAAGTCGGCGGCGAGCCGATCGGAAGATTGTTCGCCTTTCTCGGCATCGCGCGAAACCTCGAGATATTGGAGATATCGGCGGCAGGGCTCGGCATGGTGACACTGCTGCCGGAAGCCGACGGGGTGGTGCGCCGCCCGCCATTGATCATTCGTGTGGGTGACGAAATTTAACCCACCATGGCA
>JAPYQV010000288.1 GCA_029937205.1 Alphaproteobacteria bacterium | reverse complement strand
GGCCGACCATCAGCCAGCAATGGGGGCGCAGCACGGCGACATGATCGGTAATGGTTTTGGCGTTCGATGGGCCGACGCCGATATTGACCAGGGTCACGCCCATATGGCCGTCCTTCACCAGGTGATAGGCCGGCATTTGCGGCGGCTTGCTGGCGCGCTCGCCGGAAGACGGCGTGTCGCTCAGACGTTTATTGACGTGCACCGCATTGCCCGGCTCAACGAAGGCGCGGAAGGTATCGCCGGATTCGATTTCCATCATGCCGAACTCGATGAATTCGTCGACATAGCGCTGATAGTTGGTGAACAGAACGAAGCGCTGAAAATGGTCGGGCGAGGTGCCGCTGTAATGTCTGAGACGCAACAGCGAATAGTCCACCCGCTCGGCGCTGAACAACGACAGCGGCTTGGGCGCGCCGGGCTCGGCGCGGTAGGTGCCGTTGGCGACATCGTCATCGATCTCTGCCAGGTCGGGCATGTTGAAGCGCTGCGCCAGATCGGCGACCTGTTCCTGGCGCAGATCCGCGGTCAAATTTTCGAGCGCGAAGCCGAGCGGAATTTGGCGATCGGAGATACCGACCCAGAGCGGCCCGCCGTGATTGTCGAGCAGCAATTGCAGTTGCTCGAGATAATAGCTGTGGAAGAGCTCGGGGTTGGTCAGCACGGCGCTATAGGTGCCCGCTTCCGGCACCGCGCCGTAGGACAGGCCGCCGCCCAACCGGTCGGTGCCCAGCGCCACTTCGATCCAGATAGCCGGATAACGCGCATCGGCTTTCTTCAGATGCGCCGCGCCGCCGACAAAGCGCTCAAAATGCTCGCGCAGAAGGCTCCGCCCGGCGCCGTAAATGGCGGTGAGGCGCGCCACCGCCGCCTCGGCAGTGTCATAGGCCTCGGCATCGCTCAGCACATGTTCGGGCGGCAATTTCGCCATAGCAATATCCAACGATTCACAGGAATTCGGATGATGCGCCAAAGCATCGTTTTTTTAAAGCCGCTGTGTGCGGCTATAATCCTGGCGAATTGCGAGAGGAAGAGCAGCATGGAGAAGGGCGCCGTTGTTATCACCGGAGCTTCAACCGGAATCGGTGCGAGCACGGCGGAATATCTCGTACGCCAAGGTTATCAAGTGTTCGGCAGCGTCCGCCGGGCGCCCGACGGCGACGCCTTGCGCAATCAGTTGGGCGATGCCTTTACGCCTCTCATTTTCGATGTGACGGACGGGGAGGCTATTGCCGCCGGCGCGGCGGACGTCGCGCGGGCGCTCGACGGCACCACGCTGGCCGACCTGGTCAACAATGCCGGCATCGCCGTTGGCGGGCCGTGCGCCATGCTGCCGCTCGACGAATTCCGCCACCAGCTTGAAGTCAATCTGATCGGCGCGATTGCCGTGATCCAGGCCTTCCTACCGCTGCTGGGAACCGACCGCGAGCGCCGCGGCAAGCCCGGCCGCATCGTCAATGTGAGCTCGGGCGTCGCCTTTCATGGCGCCTTACAGCGCCTCCAAGCATGGCCTCGAGGCGATATCGGAGAGCCTCCGGCGCGAGCTGATGTTGTTCGGCATCGATGTCATCATCGTCGCGCCCGGCGCCACCGCCACAGCGATCTGGGACAAGACGGAGGAGCTTGATCTGGCGCGCTTTGACGGCACAGAGTATGCATCGGCGATCTCGCGCTTCCTGGCCTATGTGATGGATGTCGGGCCCAAGGGCGATCCGCCGGCGCGCATTGCGCGGGTCATCCATCAGGCGCTCACCACAGCGTCGCCGAAAACCCGCTACGCGCCGGTGCACGGCAAGTTCATGAACTGGACCCTGCCCGGCCTGCTGCCCAAGCGCTTTGTCGACCGTAAGATCGGACGCGGCCTCGGCCTGCTTGAATAGCCTGGCGCTACAATGAACGGCGCTTGACTGACCACACCGGGGCTGCACACTTCCTCTCTTATCCCCTTCTGGAGCGACGAAGTCATGAAACTGTACGATTTCAAAATGGCGCCGAACCCACAGCGCGTGAACATGTTCCTGGCCGAAAAAGGCGTGGAAATCCCGATCGTGGAGATCAACACGCGCGAGCGCGCGCAATTCGATGAGTCGTTCAAGGCCATCAATGCGATCTCCCAGGTGCCGGTGCTGGAGCTTGACGACGGCTCCTGCATCGCCGAAAGCATGGCAATCTGCCGTTATCTCGAAGAGCTCCATCCCGAGCCGGCGTTGTTCGGCGAGGACGCCAAAGAGCGCGCGTTGGTTGAGATGTGGAGCCGGCGCGCCGAGTTTACCGGCTATCTCGCGGCGGCCGACATATTGCGAAATTCCGCGCCCGCTTTCGAAGATCGCGGACTACCGGGCGTGCCCGGCGGGGTGCCGCAAATCGCCGAATTGGTCGAGCGCGGACGCAACTCCATGGCGCGCTTTTTCGCGCATTTCGATCAACGCCTCAGCGACGTGCGCTTTGTCGCCGGTGATGCCTTCACGGTTGCGGATATCACCACATTCGTCACCATTCGCTTTGCCACCCGCGTCGAGGTTGAGATTCCCGCCGCCTGCGGCCATCTCAAGCGCTGGTTTGAAGCGGTGGAATCGCGCCCCAGCGCCGCCGCATAAACATCGCTATGGTTAATGACACGTTAACGTTCAGCGCCTAGTCTTGCAGGGCTGGGAGGGTTGAAGGAAATTGACATGACGCGTTCGGAGCGACCCGACGGCGACGCAATGCGCCAGGAGATCGCGCGTCTCAGCCACGAGGTTGCCAACCTTAAGTGCCGCATCGCAGAGCATGAACAGAGCCGCGGCTCACCAGCGACACAAGACAGCCATGATCAGATAATCCGCCAGATCATCGATCTGGTGCCCCACTTTCTGTTTGTAAAAGACATCGACGGCAGATTTCTTCTCGTCAATCAGGCGACCGCTTCGCCCAACGGGCTTACTGTCGAAGAAATGACGGGCCTGAATATAGACGATTTGATGGACGACCCGGATCTGGTTGCGCGCTACCGCGCCGACGACCTGGAAGTCATTCGGACAGGCATCGCCAAACACATCGCGGAGGAGCCATTCACCGATGGGCAGGGCCGCAAGCGGTGGCATCAGGTAATCAAAATCCCCTACCGGACGGCGGCCGGCGAAAAGCCCGCCATTCTTTGTATTTCACAAGACATCACCGAACAGAAAATCGTGCGTGAAGCGCTTCAGGAGAGTGAATTAAGACTCTCAAACCATATCACCCATACGCCGGTCGCCGTGATCGTTTGGGCTCTGGATTACGCGGTCAAGGAATGGGACTTGGCGGCCGAAAAAATATTCGGCTATAGCGCGGAAGAGGCGGTCGGCCGCAACGTAATGAACCTCATTGTGCCCGAGAAAGACAGAAAAATTCTGGGTGGCTTCCTGCAGCGCGTGCGCACACAAGAAGAAGGCGTACACAACACCAGCGAAAATGTAACCAAGGACGGTCGTACCTTAATTGTCGAGTGGTACAACACGCCGCTCAGGGACGCCGGAGGAAACGCAATAGGTGTGGCCGCGCTTGCCCTGGAATCACCGAGCAAAAGCGCTCGACGGAACTTCTGGCGCAATCGGAAATCAAGTACCGTAGTTTGTTTGAAACGAGTCTCGACGGCATTCTGTTCACCGACACCGAAGGCATAATTCAGGAGGAAAATCCTGCCTTCCTACACATGCTCGGATATGAGATTGCCGATGTGATCGGACGCAATACGGACGACATCTCGCACGAAAATTGGCGGGAAATGAGCCAAACGACACGCAAAAAAATCCTCGAAGGGCCGTACGGCGAATATGAAAAAGAATATCTCAATCGCGATGGTCGGCGGATACCGGCTTCCGTGCATGCCTGGCCGGTGGCGGACGGAGACGGTCGTCCGGAGCGATTCATGGGGATCATTCGTGATACCAGCGAGCGCAAGGCGGCAGAGCGTGCGCTCCGGGAAAGCCAGGAGATGTTACGTGAAGTCATCGACAATCTGCCAGCAGCTATTTCCTACATCGATGAAGCTGGGCGCTATCGCTTTGTCAACAAAGCCTATGAGGATTGGTACGGCCGGCCACGCGAAGAGATTATTGGCATGCGGGTCGTCGATCTGGTTGGCGAAAAATCTTTCTATGAACGTGAACAGCATTTTCGTCGTGCACTCGCCGGCGAAACGGTCCGGCTCGATTTGGAATGCGACTATCCCAAACTTGGCAAACGCGTCACCGAAATTTCCTACGTACCCGATATCGCCGCGGACGGCCATGTGCAGGGTCTGTTTGGCTTAAGCCAAGATGTGACGCATCGCCGTGAATCCGAAACCGCGCTTCGCGAGAGCGAATCCCGCCTTATCGAAGCCCAGCGGATCGCCCGCATTGGGGAATGGCACAGTGACCTGTCAGACCAGACACTCACCTACTCCGATAATGTCTATACGATCCTCGGTGTGACGCGCGAAAACTTCACGCCATCGCACGAAAATCTAATTAAATTGGTTCTTCCGGAAGATCGGGACACCGTCTTGAATTTTGCTGTCAAGCGGGCCCACGAATCAGAGACATTCATCTACAGGAGCCGCATTGTGCGGCCAGACGGAATATTGGTCTATACGGACCAACGC
>JAPYQV010000287.1 GCA_029937205.1 Alphaproteobacteria bacterium | reverse complement strand
CAGATGCACTTTGAGGGCAGGTAAACCGGTGCCGGTTTGAGCCGAGAGGGGAAATATTTCCGCCGCCGCTAAGCCGCTGCTCTGCAACATTTCGCGCACCGCGATCTCGACTTCTTTGATGCGCTCCCCCGATACGGCATCTATCTTGGTGACGGCGACCGCGCCCTGGCGCACGCCGAGCAGGTCCAATATGGCCAAATGCTCGAGCGTTTGCGGCATCGGCCCGTCATCGGCGGCGACAACCAGCAGGGCATAATCGATGGCGGTGACGCCGGCGACCATGTTGCGGATGAATTTCTCGTGCCCCGGCACATCGACAAAGCCGAGTACCCCGCCACCCGGCTGCGGCACATAGGCAAAGCCGAGATCGATCGTCAGGCCGCGTTGTTTTTCCTCCGGCAGGCGGTCGGTGTCGACGCCGCTCAGCGCTTCGACCAGCTTGGTCTTGCCATGGTCGACATGGCCGGCGGTGGCAATAATCACAGACTATCGGTATTCAGTTGGCCAAGCTGAGCGCGGAATCCGTCCTCGTCCTCGAGGCAGCGCAGGTCGAGCAGAAAGACGCCGTCGCTGATGCGCCCGATGACCGGCTGGGGCAGGGCCCGAAACGCAGCGGCGAGGCTTTTCAGCGCGCTGCCGCGTTGGCGCTTGGCAGCACGTGGCGTCAGCGCCAGAGCAGCGCTCGGGAGTGTTTCAATCGGCAACGCGCCCGAGCCGATCTGGCTCATACAAGACGCGACCTCGACATCAGCGATCCCACTGAGCTGTTGCGCCAGTTGCGGCCGCAAGCGCTCGGCCAAGGCGCGTATCTCGTTCTCGCTCCGGGTCAACAGGCGTAGCGTGGGCAGGCGCTGCGCCAGGCGCTCGGGATTGGCATAGAGGCGGAGCACGGCGCCAAGCGCCGCCAAGGTTATCTTGTCGAGACGAAGCGCGCGCTTCATCGGGTTACGCCGGATGCGTTTGATCAGCTCTGACTTACCGACGATGATTCCGGCCTGCGGCCCGCCGAGCAGCTTGTCGCCTGAAAAAGTGACGAGATCGGCGCCGGCCTTCAGCGTCTCCGCCACCGTCGGCTCTGGCGGCAGGCCGTAGCGGTTGAGGTCGACCAGCGAGCCCGATCCGAGATCGACCGCAAGCGCTATGCCGGCGCGGTGCGCGAGGCCCGCCAGTTCGCCTGCCTGTACCTCCGCCGTGAAGCCCTGCACTTCGTAATTGCTGGGATGCACTTTGAGAATGAGCCCAGCACCTTGCTCAAGCGCGGCGGCGAAATCGCACCCGTGTGTGCGGTTGGTGGTGCCGACTTCGACCAGCTTGCAGCCGGCCCGCGCCATGATGTCGGGCAGGCGAAAGGCGCCACCGATCTCGACCAGCTCGCCGCGCGATACCGCGACCTTTTTGCGCAGCGCCAGACTGTTCAGAAGCAGCAGCACGGCGGCGGCGTTGTTGTTGACCACCAGCGCCGCTTCGGCACCCGTGAGACGGCACAGCCAGCCTTCCACATGGTCGTCGCGCTCGCCGCGCTGGCCGGCGGCAATGTCGTATTCCAGGTTGGCCGGCGCCGTTGCCACCGCCGCCATCGCCGCCACTGCTTCGGCCGGCAATGGCGCCCGCCCGAGATTTGTGTGCAGCACGGTGCCCGTCAGATTGAAGACCGGCACCAAGGATGGCGCCATGAGGGCTTCGATATGCGCCCCGACTTGGCTGGCGAGAGCGTTTGTCTGAACATTCTCGCCGGCCAACAGGCGGGTTCGCGCTCTCGCCACAATTTCGCGCGCCGCTTGTGTCACAAATGGCTGGCCATAAGCCTCGCAAAACGGCTGTAATGCCGTGTCGCCGACCAACTGCTCAACCGAGGGCAGATCAGCGGGGGAGGGGGGTGCTCTATCGGCCATGGCGCTAACCTAAGTCTCTTGCCGGTTCGAAGGAAACGCTAATTTGGTGTTTTCCACCGGCCATGGTTCTCCTATTCTGAAACGGTTCGACCCGCCAACCCGGAGCCTGGAATTGAAAATTCCTCTGATCCAGATCGATACCTTTACCGATAAGGTATTGCGCGGTAACCCCGCCGCCGTCTGTCCCTTGACGGAATGGCTGGAGGATCGCGTCATGCAGGCCGTCGCGGCGGAAAACAATCTGTCGGAAACAGCATTTTTTGTGCGCGCCCATGCGGGTGATGCGGGTTATGAGCTGCGCTGGTTCACGCCCAATGTGGAAGTCGGATTGTGCGGTCACGCCACGCTCGCAGCCGGTGACGTTGTGCTTTCGGACTTGGAGCCGGGTGCGGCGGAAGTGGTGTTTCAGACCAAGAGCGGGCCGCTAAAAGTGGCGCGCGAGGGCGACAGGCTGGTCATGGATTTCCCCGCCCGCCCGGCGGCCCCGCACCCGGCGCCCGAAATGCTGCTTGCCGGTCTCGGCGCAGCGCCGGCCGAAGTGCTGGCGGGCGACGATTATATCGCCGTATTCAACAACGCCGCCGAGGTCGCGGCGCTGGCGCCCGATCTCGATAAATTTTGCCAGCTCGACAGGCGCGGCGTGGTAGCGACTGCCCCCGGAGAGAGTGTGGCGACCGCTCCCGGAGAAGATGCGGCAAGCGATTATGTACTACGATTTTTTGCCCCCAAGAACGCGGTGCCGGAAGATCCGGTGACCGGCAATGTGCAAACCGAGCTGGTGCCCTATTGGGCGGCGCGGCTTGGCAAAAAGCGCCTGGCGGTGCGGCAATTGTCGGCGCGCGGCGGTTCGATGGTGTGCGAGGATTTGGGTGAACGGGTCTCAATCGCCGGGCAATGTGTGCGTTTCTTTGCTGGCGAAGTGTCGCTATGATCCGGCGCTTCTGAACCTTTCCCGCGAGACGAATAAAAATGCGCAAGATCATAATTACGTGCGCCGTAACCGGCTCGGCCGATACGGCGGACAAGAACCCGGCGGTGCCGGTAACGCCGGACGATATCGCCGCGTCGGCGCTCGATGCTGCCAAGGCGGGCGCGGCGATTGTACATATCCACGTGCGCGACCCGGAGAGCGGCAAGACCAGCATGGCGCTCGAGCATTACCGCCGCGTCGTCGGCATCATCCGCGACAGCGGCTCGGACGTGGTGATCAATCTGACCACCGGTGTCGGCGCGCGTTTCAAGCCGGGCGTTGACGACCCGCTTAAGCCCGGCGCTGGCACGAATTTTGTTGCACCGGCACTGCGCGTCCAGCACGTGGTCGAGCTCAAGCCGGAAATTTGCAGCCTCGATATCGCCACCATGAATTCGGGCGGAGTGCGCGACGATACGGTGATGCTGAATACCCCGGCCCATCTTCGGATTATGGCCGAGGCGATCAAGAATGCCGGTGTCAAACCGGAACTGGAGCTCTTCGATCTCGGTCACATCATGCTCGCCAACGATATGATCGCGCGCGGCCAGATTGAAAGCCCGGCCTTCTTCCAGCTCTGTCTTGGCATCGAATGGGGTGCACCGGCGACACCCGAGGCGATGCAATATATGACGTCGCTGTTGCCCGACGACGCCATTTGGAGCGCTTTCGGCATCGGCCGCGAGGAATACCGTATCGCTGGCCAGTGTGTTCTATCGGGCGGCCATGTGCGGGTCGGCCTGGAGGACAATCTTTATCTCACGCGCGGTGTGCTTGCGCCGTCCAACGCGGCGCTGGTGGAAAAGGCAGTGGGCGTTATCGAGACGCTCGGTGACGGCGTCGCTTCGGCTGATGAGGCGCGGCGGATATTGTCACTATGACGCGCGACGATTGGCGAAAATATTGCGCTGAGTTCATCGGCACATTTACCCTGGTCATCTTTGCCGCCGGCGCCGTGGTGGTCGATGGATTGACCGGCGGCGGCCTCGGCATGGTCGGCGCCGGGCTCTTATCCGGCCTGGTGATCACCGTGGTGATTTACGCCTTCGGTCATATTTCCGGCGCACACGTGAATCCGGCGCTCTCCGTCGCGGCCTGTTTGATCGGCCATCTGGATCGCCGTTTGTTGCCGGGATATATCCTGGCCCAGATGGGCGGCTCGGCGCTGGCCGGCATGTGCCTGCTCTGGGCCATTGGCGACTACAATAATATGGGCGCCAATTTGCCTAATATCGAGCTCGGAATTTCGCCGCTCAACGCCTTCCTGATCGAGCTCTTCCTGTCGTTTCTGCTGATGTGGGTGGTCGCGGGGGTGGGCCTGGACAAGCGCGCCCATGGGCCGTTCGCCGGCGTCGCGGTGGGCGCGGTGGTGGGCATCGAGGTGATGTTGTTCGGTGCCGTGGCGGGTGCCGCCATGAACCCGGCGCGCGCCTTCGGCCCCTATATCGCCATGGGCGATTTCAGCCATTATTGGATTTACGTCGCCGGCCCCTTTGTCGGCATGGCGCTCGGTGGTTTCACCTATCGCTTTACCCACGCGCTTGGCGGGCGTGAAGTATAGGATGATCTTTTAGGCGCGCTTCCCGTCGCTCACATCCTTGCCCCAATCGGCATAATGATGCGCATCCGCCTCGCTGGTGTCGGGCACCAGGCGTTCCAGGGCCGGGCCGAAATCGCCCTGTTTGAGGGCGCGAACTTTAATCTCATAGTTTTGGATGCGCTTCAGGCCGGCATCGACCAGGGT
>JAPYQV010000286.1 GCA_029937205.1 Alphaproteobacteria bacterium | reverse complement strand
GGTGCCGCCCATATCGATGGTCACTAAATTGTCGATGCCGACCAGGCTGGCGATATGTTTGCCGGCAATCACGCCGCCGGTCGGGCCGGAGACGGTCATCTGGATCGGCGTATTTTCCGCCGCTTCCAACGTCATTTCGCCGCCGTTCGATTTGATCACGACGATATGGTCGGTGATGCCGTTTTCGGTGAAGCGCTGGCGAATATTGCGCACTTGGTTGCTGACGATGGGTTTGACATAGGCGTCCGCAATGGTTGTCGAGGCGCGCTCATATTCCTTCCATTTGGGCATCACATCAAAGGAAATTGAAACCGGAATTTCAGGCAATTCCTCGGCCAGGATTTCCTTGACGCGCTGCTCATGATCGGGCCTGACATAGGAGAACAGGAAATTGACCGCCAGCGCCTCGATCTCGCCTTCTTCCTTGATTTGTTTGGCCATGGCGCGCACGCCGGCCTCATCGAGCGGCGTTTCAACTTCCCCGTTGGCCATCACGCGCTCGGAAATTTCATAGCAATGGCGGCGTTTGACCAGCGGTTTGGGTTTGATCCAGGTGATGTCGTAATGGCTGCGCCGGTTGCCGCGCTGGATGAAGGGGATGTCCCTGAAACCTTTCGTCGTGACGTAACCGACGGTGGCGCCTTTGCGCTCCAATATCGCGTTCGTCACGATGGTGGTGCCGAGGCGGAGATTCTTGATGTCGCCGGGCGTCTCAAATTTCCCGAGGCCGGTGAGAATGCCGTCATTGGGATCGCTCGGCGTGGAAGGATTTTTCCAGACCTCGATCTTCTTGGTCTCCGGATCGTAGGAGACGAAGTCGGTGAATGTCCCGCCGACGTCAATTCCAACCATATAACCTGCCACAATTCATCTCCTCAAAGTTCGCCGGCCGTCACGCTGTCGCGCTCTTCGGCGCGTCGGTGGCCCTGACCTTTTTTTTGAAATTGGTGCTTATTTTATTCACGCTATTGGAGGCGCGATGTTATCGGCGGGGCGGGCCAGCCGCAACCTGAATTGCGGCAATTCGGCTCGGCCGTTGGTGACATTCGCTTCAGTGGATGAGGACGAAAAGAGATCCGTCAGGGCGAATTATATTGAGCAAGAGCGAGCCGCCGGCCTGCGATGCTGCTGCCATTAGCTCGCCCGGGTTGGTTACCGGTTTGCGGTTGACCGACGTAATGATGTCGCCTTCCCGAATGCCTTCATTCCAGGCCGGCGTATCCTGCAGCACGCTCAAGACATAAACGCCTTTTACCCGGCCAAAGAAGGGCGAGCTTTGCGGAATCAATCCGAATGCCACACCCTTGAGCTTGGGAACATCACTGCCCGATGCCGTCTGCACATCCTTGATTTCACCGATTTCCAGGGTGATCTCGAGATCCCTGCCGTCGCGCACGACACGCAATTTCACCCTGGTGCCGACCCTGAGCAGGCCGATGAATGTGCGTAAATCGCCGCCGCTATGTACTTCTTTGCCGTTGACTGAGGCGATCACATCGCCGGCGCTCAATTCAGCCAGGGCGGCCGGACTGTCCGGCATCACTTGTGTCACCAGGGCGCCGCCGTCATGGCGGACGCCGAATTCCTCCGCGAGCTCGGGCGTGAGGTCCTGAATCTGCACGCCGATGCGGCCGCGCCGCACTTCACCATGTTCGAGAATCTGATCCATGATTTGGCGCGCCATATTTATCGGGATGGCGAAACCGATGCCGATATTGCCGCCGCCGGGCGCGATAATGGCGGTGTTGATGCCGACCAGCTTGCCTTTCAAATTGACCAATGCACCGCCTGAATTGCCCGGGTTGATCGAGGCGTCGGTCTGGATGAAGTTTTCGTAGGATTCAATGCCAAGGCCGGTACGCCCCAAGGCGCTGACGATGCCGGAGGAAACCGATTGTCCGAGACCGAACGGATTGCCGATGGCGATGACGAAATCGCCAACCTCGACATAGTCGGAATTGGCCATCGGGATGGCCGTCAAGCCGGTTGGATCTACTTTTAGAACGGCAACGTCTGTGCCGGGATCATGGCCGATCAATTCGGCCTTGAGCTGGCGCTTGTCAGTGAGGGTGACGATGATTTCATCAGCCTTGGCAACCACATGGCTGTTGGTGAGAATATAGCCCTTGGCCGCATTGATGATGACTCCCGAGCCGACGCTGTGGTTTTGCCGTTGCCGCGGTTTCGAGGGGCCTTCGCCGAAAAAACGGCGGAAAAAGGGATCATCGAAAAACTGGCTGCGCCTCTCTTCGACCATGCCGCGGGTGGCGATATTCACCACCGCCGGTGACGTCTGTTTGACAAGCGGGGCCAAGGTTGGAACTTGATCGCTCGGCAGAACCGCCCGTGCCGGGGTGAGGGCCGCAGCGAATGCGAAAATCACCAGAGTGAAAATAACCGCTACGGCAGACATTCGACCAAAATAGGTCAACATATTTATCTCCTCAGCGCGGCGCGCAGAACCCTTCATATTAATTAGTAATGCATTGTGGCCTTTTAAAGGCGCGGCGGGAAGCATGGGCATTAGATTGCCTCACAAACAATTTCGTTACCGAGAAAATCTACGCGCCGGTGTATCGCGCCCAAGCCGCTCGATCAGGAGCGGCGCCAGCGGCCGGGCGATGCGGTGGGCTTCTGATAAATGCGTGCGGCCGACAGCGCGCCCGCGCCACAAAAGGGCGCCGTCCGGGCCCTCCAATCGAAGTTCGAAGAGAAACGCCACGCGGCGCACCGAACTGCCGCCGCCCAAGATCGGTAAATCGAGACCGATGCCAAAATCATTGACGCCGCTGCCGCTGCCGAGCGCGCCGCTGAACATGACTCCAAGCCCGTCATCCGCCGCATCTGTCACGGCGGTTTGCAGCAAATAGCGCAGCACAAGGGGCGCATCGTCGGGCGTATCATATCCCCGCCGCGCCAAGGATTGGCGGAGCACGCTTTCCATCTCAAGATCCGGAGAACTGCCTTCCGGCGGCGCCACCCGAAGGGTGCGGAGTTCGCCAATCTCGCCATAGAGGCCAGCCTCCAATTCTCCCCAGACATCCGCGCCCGGCGCTCGCGGGGGCTCCCGGGTGGCGCACGCAGCGGTCATCAAGACCAGGGCAAGAGCAAGCAAGATGCGCATCGTTCGAGTTTGCCGCGGCCATGGCGTGCTGTCGATAGATGCCTGGGAAGTGGCATGATCCCGCATACCGCATCTCATGTGGACCGCAGTCAGAATCTGCTTGGAAAGCCGCCCTCAGTGGTCGTAGTCTCGCAAGTAGTATGCCAAATGGGAAATATGGGAATAAAACAGGGAGCAAGACATGATAAATAATAACATCTATCGCAGCTTCACGTCGTCACGTCGGCAGTTTCTAAAACAATCAGCGGCGCTTGCCGCGACGATCGGCGTGGCGCCGGCATTTTTCGGCGTTAGCGCGAATGCGGCAACCGGTGCGGCCTATGCCGATGAGATTTGGGCCGCGACAAAGGCCGAACTGGCAGGCATGAGCGGTTTCCGCAACGAGCTCAACCTGCATTCTTGGGAAGGCTACACGGAAGAGCCGGTGCTCGACCCGTTCCGGCGCCAGACCGGTGCATCGGTCAACGCGCAGATGCTGATCTCGGACCCCGCGGCGGTGAACAATTTGCGCGGCGGCGGCACCGGCACCTGGGACGTGATCAATTTGAACAACGCCTGGCAGCGCAAGCAGCTCTATCCGGAAGGGTTGATCGTGCCGCTCAACAAGGAAAAATTTGCCCCGCTCTATGACATGAACGTGGCCGGCTTCGAGTGGCCCTATCACTGGGCGCTTGATTCCAGCGGAGAGCATCTCCTCGGCATGATCCAGCGCTATGGCCCCTCGGCGATGGCGATCAACTCCGATAATATCGATCCGCAGACGGTCGCGAGCGGCGGTTATATGGAGATGATCGAGGGCGCGGCCGGCCAGTACGGCATTCTCGACTATGAGAACTGGGTCATCATGCACACTTGCATGGCCGCCGGCTTCACGCCGTTCCGCCCGCACACCGACGCCGAGATGGCGACCTTCGGGACCTTGATCGACAAGCTGTTCAAGAATGCCAAGAAGGTCTCCGACGATCAGGCGGCGTTGGCGCGCGACATGATCACCGGCGAGATCATCGGCACCTTCCCGGGCAGCGTCTACACCGTCTCGGCGGCCCGTCTCGAGGGCGAGACCCAGATCGTCTGCGTCGTGCCGGAAGAGGGCCCGGAGGAGACCAAAACCGCGGCGCGGCCCAGTGGTCAGGGCGGAATCATCTGGATCGAGGTGACCTCACTGGTCAACAACCCGGACCCGACGCCGCTGGCCGAGGCGTTCCTGCTCTACTGCCACACGCCAGAGACCGCCTACAAGGTTGCCGCCAAGGCACCTGGCACGCTGAACCCGGTGGTTCAGATGGGCGCGCCCGAGGTGCTGAGCCAGTTCAGCGCGGACGAGCTCGACGCCGTGCAATGGGGCGATGGTGGCGGTTGGTTGGGCTCGCTGGTCGATCGTTGCGTCGATTTCGACATTAACCCCGACTATGATGCGATGCACGATCTCTACACCCAGGCCAAGCGTAGCCGCGGATCCTGAGCTCTAAATAATAATAATGGC
>JAPYQV010000285.1 GCA_029937205.1 Alphaproteobacteria bacterium | reverse complement strand
GTGCGCCCCTATGACGGCGACCTCGACGATTACCGCCGCCAAATCCTCGGCAAGGGCGGCAACGGTAATGGCAGTGGCAAAAAACCAACCCGCGACAAACCCGCCAAGGGCAAAACGGCACGCCGCGGCGCCGCCGATGAACGGGCAAAACGCACGCCCTTAAAACGCGCCGCCGAAAGCGCCGAATTCCGCCTCAACAAGGCAACCCGGCACAAGACCGACATCGAGGCCAAGATGGCCGATACCACGCTCTATGAAGGCGTCCCCGAACGCCTCGCCGAGTTGGGCCGCAAACTAAGCGCGGCGGAGCGCGCCATCGCGGACGCCGAAGCCGACTGGCTGCAAGCCGCCGAGGCGCTCGAAGCGCTACAGGCAGAAGAGGGCGATTGACGGGGCCTCGGCCCACTCTGTCATTCAAGATTGCGCCGCCGTTGGAGCGCTGCATCAGATGCGGATTTTCTGTCCAGCTATTCAGGTCCAAATTGCCCGCGAACACCGAATGCCCAATTGCCTCCCTGAATTGGACTGGTTCGCCCGAACAAACCGGAGTGCAAAACCGTCCGCTATTCATTTTTGGCCTCGGGAGCAAATGTCGGGTAATTCAAATAGATCGAGAAGGCCGCGCAGCGACGATGACAGATGCTTGTCATCGCGTAGGATCACGCCATAGGTCGTTTCGCCTTGACGCGCCTCGGGAATCTCGATGATGTGAAATATCGCTTCGTCCTCGCGTGAAAGACACACACCGGAAACGGCGGCAAGGCCGTGGCCGCGGGCAACATAGTGTTTCACTGTTTCGATGTTGCCGACCTCCAGACCGATATTGTAAGGAAGGCCGAGTTGTTCCAGCCCCTCTCTGATCCGGTTTTGCCCGTGTTCTTCAATCTCCCCGATAATCAGGGGATAACGCTGCAAAACCTCTTCCTTCAGGATATCTTGCAGGGTCGGGATTTTTCGCCGCGCGAGAGCATGGTCTCGCGGAATCAACACATATGATTTGAACACGCGCCACGCATGAAACTTGACTCCGGGCGGCATCGATCGATCATGAACGATTCCGAGGTCAGCTTCGTTTCGGCGAACCAGTTCTATTGTCTCCACAGCCGTACGGCCGAGCAGGCGCAGTCGCGCAGGCGCGTGCGCATAAGAATCGACAATATTTGCAAGCTGGAAACGCAGCAGGGGCACTTCGGCGCTCAGCACCACGGTTCCCTGGGAGTCTTCATCGCCGATTGCCTCTTCGAACTCCGTGATTTCGTCGAACAATCGCATGGCAAAGTCCGTGGTGCGCTGACCGGCTTCTGTCAGGCGAACCCGTCCGCCCCGGGATTCATAGAGTTTAACCCCAAGGTACTTCTCTAGCTTCTTAATGCGCTGCGACACCGCAGCATCCAAAATGCCAAGCTCGATGCTTGCCTTGGTCAAGCTGCCATGTTTCGCCATGGCCTCGAAACAGCGAAGCGCCTTCAAGTCCATCGGGTCATAGCGCTCATTTGGCGTCCCGCACCCCCTCGCTATTCCGAAGTACAGCTTAGGGGAGTGTAACTGTTAGCCCGTAGCGGCGCCATTGCCGCCCTGAAAGACTTCCATTGTCGCGGCATGAAGTGCGTCGCCGGACCTTGGAGGCAAACATGTGGATTATCGTAGAGATTGTCATTGTCGTTCTGATCATCGTCTCCGCCTTTGACAGTATGTTCTATCTAACCGGTGCGGGGTTCGAACCCCTCGAACGACCTTTCTTTCTGATCATCCGGCCCGACGCGGAGCCGCTGCTATTGACGCCTCTGCTAGACCGGGATCATCTGAAGAAGGCGTACAACATCAATCCAGATAAGGTTCACAGCTATTGGGAATACCCGGCACAGCAAGGTCGGGGGTGGTCGGACCGGCTGACCGATCTGATCGGCTCGGCAGAATCAATCGGCGTGGAACCCACCCTAAAGCAGGAATTTTTTGTGCCATTGGCAAGCCACAAGCCACATATGCTGCCGCTTGTCGAAGAGCTTCGATTGATCAAGACGGATACTGAAATCCGCATAATTCGGCGCGCCGCCTATTACGCGGATATGGCCATCCAACGCTTGCTCGCGGCATCCTACTATGGCGCCAGCGTCGCCGAGGGATTTGCCAAGACCAGCTCCGTCATGGCACCGATGATCCGGAACGTGCCCGATTGGGACCCATTGACGTCGAGCGTCTTGATGGCCAGCTGGGCCGCCCCCTTCAGCGCCCAGCCGCATTCAATTCCAAGACTTTACGATGCCTTAAAAGACGGCCCGCACGTTGCTTTGGCACTGACCCGCTGCAATGGTTACGCGGCCGAGTGTGAGCGCACCTATTTTACCGCGCTACCTGATGCGCGCTCGATTGCTGCTTTTGATGCGATGATGGAAGCGAGACGTCTTGCCTTCAGCTTTGTTAAGCCCGGCATGCCGTGTGCGGACTTGGATGCGCGCGTGAATGCGTTCCTCGCCGCTGAAGGGTATGGAGACGAGGAACAAAGGCTGCATCGGACAGGACATGGATTTGGGCTGGGCAACCACGAAGCGCCCTGGATTGCCGCAGGAAGCGATCAAGTGCTGGAGGAAAATATGGTTATCAGCATTGAACCAGGTATCTATGCGGACATATTGGGCGGTACTCGCCATTCGAACACCATTCTCGTCACCAGAGATGGTTACGAAATTTTGACCAAGTCGCCGTCCGACATCGATTCCATGACCATGAAAGGCATGCGGCTGGGAGCTCGATTCAAGGGTTGGACAGTGCGCCGTACGTTGCAGATTTAACAGTAACGCGCAGCGTCAACTGCCCTCACCAAATGGACCATTTCAGATCGACAACAGCTGTCAGAAACAGCCAGAAACTGAGTCCGTTTGGCCGCTGGCAGCGGGCATGGATATCGGCAAATTTGCTTGGTCGTTGTCATTGACAGCTAAACTTCATAAGAAAATAACGATTTTACTTACACCCGCTTTCGCTACCCGAGGTCAGCTCGACCCGCCCTTTCAAACTTTAAGCCACGCCTAGCAAATTTCCGCGTTGGCGCGCAACCTTCCGGGTTGCCCACCAAGACAATGCGGCCATGGCCCATGACATAAATGTTGGCCGAGACCAGCCGCGAGCCGGGTCAATTTATGTCCAACACCTTGCCCGCGAATTTGGGATAGACCTCGGCGATATCGGCGCCGACCTCGCCGCGGATCAGCGCCAAGGTCTCAGGCGACGGCGGCGGTGTTTCGGGCACCTCCGCCGGGCAGTCGAAGTCGAAGCCGGTATTGTCGCGCACGCTTTCGACCGTAACGCCGCCGTGGACGCTCTCCAAACGGAAGCGGCCCGCTTCACGGTCGAACGAAAAAACGCAGCGTTCCGTCACCAGCGCATGGGGGCCGCCGGGGCGGTAGAGGCCGGGTGGGCTCGTGCCCGGCGCGGAGATGAAATCGACCTTTGGCACCAGCACCCGGCGGCTGTGTTCCTGGCGGAACAGGATCACACGCGGCACGAGGAAGTAGAGATAGGCGGAGCCGTAGGTGCCGGCAAAGCGCACATCGAGATCGGGATAGTCACCGAGCCCAACCAGATTGACGTTGGCCTCGCCGTCGATCTGGCCGCCGCCGAGGAAAAAGGCATCGATGCGACCTTGCGCGGCGCAATCGAAGAGCTCGCGCGCGCCGTCGGTAAAATCATTGTGGCGCTGGCTCGAGAGAACGCTGACGCGATAAGGGTCTTTGGCCCGCGCGCGTGCGAGCAGTGCGGCGGCACCGGGAATGGGCGAGGAGGCGCCGACCGCCACATGGCCAAGGCCGTCGAGCATGCGGGCGATTACGGCAATGAGGAGTTCCGTCTTGCTATGCTCGGGTGCGGGATCAGGCGCACTCACGCGCATTGTCCGGGCGCACTCATGCGCTTTGTTTGGGCGCACTCATGCGCCGTGCTCGGCAAGATATCCCTGGAAGCCATCCGAGCTCCGCGCCTGTTTGGCGTAATGCGCGAGATGCGCTTCGTCAGGGCCATACTCACCGGCGAGGCCGAGCGGCCAGGCGCCGTTTGGCGCGACCGCCAAGGCCGTCACATAGAGCGCCGGGATCGAGCCGCCGGCCAAGGGTTCGTCCGCCATCAGATCGATATCGCGGATTTCCTCGACCGTCACCATGGTGTGGCGCGCCGCGTGGGCCATAGTGACAAGCTCGCGCCGCCGGCCGATCCAGACATTGCCGTTGCGGTCGGCGAACGGTGCGTGGAAGAGCGCGATGTCGGGTTTGAGCGCCGGCAGGACGACGATTTGATCGCCCTGCTCGAACGGATTCTCGCTCACTTTCCAGTCCTCGCGCACGCGCAGAAGATCGCTGCCGATCAGGCCTCTCAGCGGCATGAAGGGCAGGCCCTTCTCGCTCGCCTGCAGGCCGGCATGGATGGCCGGGCAAGTCGAATCGCGAATGGCGACATCGCCGGATTTGAGCGCGGCGACAAAACGCGGCGCCGAGCCAAGCTCGCCGAGGCTCACCGCCGCCGTCTCCATGATGGCGACGCAGCCGGCGCCGATTAGCATATCGGCCTGAATACCGCTTTGCGGTACCGCCAGCAGATGGAGGTTGCGCGCGCCGCGCCGGATCAGGG
>JAPYQV010000284.1 GCA_029937205.1 Alphaproteobacteria bacterium | reverse complement strand
CGCCAGTACTGCACCAAGTGCGGCGGCCATATCCGCTCGCTGCATCCGTCCATGGGCGTGACGGACGTCTTCGCCGCAATTCTTCCAAGCCTCAAATTCAAGCCCATGATTCACGTGTTCTACGCGGAATCGGTTCTACCGATTAAAGACGGGTTGCCCAAATTCAAGGATGGCCCGGCGGATTTTGGTGGCTCCGGCGATTTATTACCGGAGTAAGGATCGCCGCGGGACCGATCAGCCCTCCACCGCTTTCACCGGCAGCCGCGCCAGCGCGGTGAAATTATCGAGCAGGCGGCGCGCATCGCGGTTCAGGCGTTGCATATTCTCTGCCGCCTGAGCCGCGAAGATGGCGTGGGCGTCCGGGCCGAGATGCTTTTGCAATATTTCGACATGACCAGCGGGCTCCAGCCACTCGGTGACGGTGCGGTCATAGGCCTCGATGTGAAATTGTACGCCCCAGGCACGCGGTGCAACGCGCATGGCCTGAATCGGACAGGCGCTGGAACGGGCGAGCGGAATGGCACCGGGCGGTAATTGGGCGACCTGCCAAGCATGCCATTGCACGCTAAGCGCCGTCGCCTCCCAGCCCTTAAACAAAGGATCGCGCCGGCCCGCTTCATTGAGGGTGATATCGACCACGCCAACTTCGGATTTTGCCATCTCAGACAGCGAACCGCCGAGGGCATGGGCAATCAGTTGATGGCCAAGGCAGATGCCGAGCGTCGGCAGAGAGCGATCTATCACCGCCTCGCGAACAAGCGCCGTCTCACCGGCAAGCCAGGGATGGGCGTCATAATCGAGCGGGCCCATGGTGCCGCCGAGAATGATCAGTGCGTCGTAACGGTCAAGCTTTGGCAAGCTGTCGCCTTCATCGAGCGCGGCGACGTCGAAGGCGATGCCGTCGGTGCGCATAAAGTCACGCAGGATTCCGGCGTGCAAAAAACCGGTATGCTGTAATACCGAGATGCGCATACTCACGGCTCTGGCGCCACGTCATAAGGGTTTCGCAGGGCGGGATCATCGGCCATTCTTTAGCACTCCACTCATCTTGAACTTTGGCGCGCCATTTAACAGGAGCGGGCGCCCCGACGGCAAGGAGATCGACGATTAAAAACCTCACCATCATGCGCCACGGCGAAGCTGCGGGGCGGAGCGCCGAAGGCGACGCGGCGCGTGCGCTGACGGCGCGCGGTGACGCGGATTGCCGCCGCCTGGCGGCGCATCTCAAGCATCACGGCGCGGCCTGGGATACGATCCTCTGCTCAAGTGCGCGGCGCGCCCACGAGAGTGCGGAATTACTTGCCGCCGCGATGGATTCGCCGCCCGCGCTGGAAATCCGCCCCGAGCTCTATTTGGACGGCGCGGAGGGTCTGCTGATGCAGTTCCGCGCCCTCGCCGGTATGGCAGAATCGGTGCTCTTGGTCGGGCATAATCCCGGCCTGCACGCGCTCACCCGCTTTCTTGTCGGCCGTGGCAGCGGCACCATGGCGCGACGTGCGGTGCGCGAGTCGCCGCCAGGCGCCATCGCCGCCTTTACCTGTGACATCGACGATTGGGCCGATCTCAGCCCGGAGCGCGCTAATTTGCGCGATTTTATCACGCCGGACGACGTCAGATAGTTTTGTTGTGTGACATCGGTTACAAAAAAAACTAATAAAAACATACATTTGTGACCGAAATCACAGCACCGCCGCCGTAATTTCGCCATTATCATGACTATCTTCCCTGATACCCCTCCCGGAAGAGAGAAGCGCGGCACACCGCGAATCTCACCTCCCCCCTCCGGGCCGGTTATTTACCGGCCCGGTTTTTTTGCGCTGAGGAATAAGCCCTTCCTCTCTGAGGGGGAGGTAAGGGTTTGGGTTGGAGGGGCGGACAAAGCGCCCCCCGCGCGCTCAAGATCTCCCTCTCGGCCTGACCGGGTACAGGGGCACCCACTCACCGTTTACGCAACTCTCTGCACGAAATCGTGACTCACCGCGTCGCGCCAATCCACCTATGCTCATTGCACCAGCGAAAATTGGGCGACAACCGGTGGCTCTTGATCAAGGGGAGGAGAACTCAGAGATGCGAAAATCCAACGCAATCATCTTGTCACTTGCTTTGGCGGCAATCGGTTTGGTGGCTGCGCCGCACATCGCCGCGGCGGAAAACATGTCGCACGCCCATATGGGCCACGTCACGGACGCGTGGGGAGATACGCCCGACGGCAAAGGCCTTCTGCCGACGGCGATGGCAGAAGCCGAAATCGCCGCGCAACATGCGGGCTTCGCCGCCAGCAAGCCGGACGATCTCGAATGGATGCAAACCCACACGCGCCATGTCCTGCATGCCATTGACCCGGCCCTGGAAGCCAATGGCCCCGGATTGGGCTATGGTGTGGTCGCGGCAGCGGGCGGCGCCGCAGCGCATATAAATTATGCGTCCGCCAGCGACGACGCATCGGACAATGTGCGCACCCACGCCGTGCATGTCGCCACCGCATCGGAAAATGCCGTCGCCCGGGCTGAGGAGATCACCGCCCTTGCGAAGATGGTGTTGTCCGCCACCGACGCCGCTAACGCCGCCGGCCACGTAAATCAGATCGTCATGCTCACCGGCCAAATCACCGCCGGCGATGACGCCGATGGCGACGGCAAAGTGAGCTGGAAAGAAGGCGGCCTGGATACGGCCAAGGCGCATATGGGGTACATGGCAAAGGGCGAGAGGATGGACTGAGCCGACCTCAACCACACTCTCCCAAGTTACAAACCCTTCTCCCCAGCGGGGAAGAGGGGCTGGGGAGAAGGGGCGAACCAAGCGCGCGAAGCGCGCTATTCAAACTTGCAATCAACACTTTTCAAGTATTCTAGCACCCTAAAAATTTTTCTGATGAGGTGCAGCGATGGGCAATAATCAAAGCCATATAATCTCAGAGGTATGCGACGCCTTGACGGGCAATAATCATGAATCTGCATCGAAAATCGCTCGCGACGTCTACCCTTTCATACCAATTCAAATAACGAATCGCAGATACACAGAACGCCAATCTGTCAGTCTCTTTATTAGGGATGGCTTCTTAGATCGCTATTCAGGAGAGCCCCTCATTTTTCCTGCGACGCTTCGTCTTCTATCAAAGTTACTCCCGGATGAATTTCCCTTTCACCCGAACTGGAAAATGAGCGAAACCCATATTGCTTATTGGGAATTGTTCCCGACAGTCGATCATATCGTCCCGATAGCCAGGGGAGGAATAGACTTGGAGGAGAATTGGGTCACGACATCGATGATTCGCAATAGTGCAAAGTCAAACTGGACTTTGGAGGAACTCGATTGGGAACTTTTGGCGCCCGGGGAGATCCGGGACTGGGACGGGCTGATGTCATGGTTCTTAGAATATGTAGATCATCGTCCCGCCCTATTGGCGGACAAATATTTGCGACGATGGCAGCGGGCCGCAATATCACTGGTAACAGAACATTGAGGTAACTCATCCCCCACTTTCATTTGCCTGCCTCCCCACCCAGCGCTAATCTTCTCCAAATTGTCCGGACAACCAGGGTCAAGGGGAGACATCAGCCATGGCGGTGATCAAGGCGGGGCTTATACAGATGAGCCTGAAGGGCGAGGTCGAGAGCGATTCGCCCGAGGCCATCAAAAAGAAGATGTTGGATGCCCATATGGTGCTGATCAAGGATGCGGCGCGGCGCGGCGTGCAGGTGCTCGGCCTGCAGGAGATTTTCAACATCCCCTATGTCTGCGCCAGCCACGATCCCAAATGGTACGACGCGGCCGAGCGCGTGCCCGACGGGCCGACCATCCAGCACATGCAGTCGGTCGCCAAGGAGCACGGCATGGTGCTGGTGGTGCCAATTTATGAAGAGCAGATGACCGGCGTTTATTACAATACCGCCGCGGTGATCGATGCCGATGGCAGTTTTCTCGGCAAGTTCCGTAAGGTCCATATCCCGCACACCAGCGGCTTTCACGAGAAATTCTTCTTCAAGCCCGGCGATCTCGGCTATCCGGTGTTCCAGACCGCGGTCGGCAAGATCGGCGTTTATATCTGTTACGACCGGCATTTCCCGGAAGGCTGGCGCGAGCTCGCCCTGAATGGCGCCGAGCTGGTGTTCAACCCGTCGGCTACCGTCAAGGGCATGAGCGATCATCTTTGGACCATCGAGCAGCCCGCCTCGGCGGTGGCCAATGGCATTTTTATCGGCGCCAACAACCGGGTCGGCTGGGAAGCGCCGTGGAACAATGGCGAGTTCTACGGCTCGAGCTATTTCGTCAATCCGCGCGGCGAACTATTAAACCAGGGCTCGGACGACAAAGACGAACTGGTGGTCGCCGATCTCGATTTCGACATGATCCGCGAGGTACGCGAAACCTGGGCCTTCTTCCGCGACCGCCGGCCCGACGCCTACACCCGTATCGCCGATTGGCACGCTTGAGCTGGCAAGGAACAGAAAATTATGAGTACCGTCAAAGCCGCGCTTATTCAGATGGAATTGAAGGCCGATCCGGTCAGTGATTCCTTCGACACCATCCGCGACAAAATGACCGCCGCGCATATGCCGCTGATCGAAGATGCCGCCAAAGAAGGCGCCCAAGTGATCGGCCTGCAGGAAGTCTGGAC
>JAPYQV010000283.1 GCA_029937205.1 Alphaproteobacteria bacterium | reverse complement strand
CCGCCGGTGCCCGAGACTCTATCTGGAAGTGGTACATAGAACGGGGGCTTTACAATCTACGTACCTATCGTCGGAAAAGCAAGCATTACGTACCGATTGCGTATCTACATGATTCCTGTAAGTCATTGGAATCATTGCCTTTCAAGTTGTGGAAATTATTCCCACTCAATCGTCCCCGGCGGCTTGGAGGTGACATCATAAACCACACGATTGATACCGCGCACTTCGTTGACGATGCGGTTCGAAACGGCGCCCAAAAACGCCATGTCGAAGGGGTAGAAATCGGCGGTCATGCCGTCGGTTGAGGTCACGGCGCGCAGCGCGCAGACATATTCATAAGTGCGGTAATCGCCCATCACGCCGACCGTGCGCACCGGCAGCAGCACGGCGAAGGCTTGCCAGATGTCGTCATAGAGGCCGTGGCTTTCGATTTCCTCGAGATAGATTTTGTCGGCCTTGCGCAGGATATCGGCTTTTTCTTGCGTGACGCCGCCGGGCAGGCGGATGGCGAGGCCGGGGCCGGGGAAGGGGTGGCGCCCGACCAGGCTGTCGGGCAGGCCGAGCTCGCGGCCAAGCGCGCGCACTTCGTCCTTGAACAATTCGCGCAACGGCTCGACCAGGGACATGTTCATGCGCGCCGGCAGGCCGCCGACATTATGGTGCGATTTGATGGTAGCGCTCGGTCCGCCGGTGACCGAGACGGATTCGATCACGTCCGGATAGAGCGTGCCCTGGGCGAGGAACTCGGCGCCGCCCAATTTGTTCGCCTCCTCCTCGAACACGTCGATAAAGAGGCCGCCGATGATCTTGCGTTTCTCCTCCGGCTCTTCAACGCCTTCAAGTTTGCCGAGGAACATCTCGCTGGCGTTTCTGTGGGAGAGCGGGATGTTGTAATGCTCGCGGAAGATCTCGACCACCTGTTCGGCCTCGCCGGCGCGCAGCAATCCATGATCGACGAAGATACAGTGCAGTTGTTCGCCAATCGCTTCATGAATAAGCACGGCGGCGACCGATGAATCAACGCCGCCCGAGAGCCCGCACACCACCCGCTTGTCGCCGACTTGGTCACGGATTTTCGCGATCGCCTGCGCGCGGAAGGCGGCCATGGTCCAGTCGCCGGCGCAGCCGGCCACGCGGCGGGCAAAATTGGCGAGCAGTTGGGCGCCGTGCGGCGTATGGATCACCTCGGGATGAAACATGACGCCGTAATAGTGCCGCTTATCGTCGGCAATGACCGCAAAGGGCGCACCATCTGAGGTGCCGGCGACGGCGAATCCCGGCGGGATTTCGGTCACCCGGTCGCCGTGGCTCATCCAAACCTGTTCGCGCTGGCCGGCGCCCCAGACACCGTGAAAGAGCTCGCAATCCTCGACCACATCGACCATGGCGCGGCCGAATTCGCGGTGATCCGAACTTTCCACCGTGCCGCCGAGCTGGGCGCAAAGCGTCAGCTGGCCGTAACAAATGCCGAGAATGGGGACACCGAGATCGAACGCGGCCTGAGGCGCGCGCGGCGAACCGGCGTCGGTGACCGTCGCCGGGCCGCCGGAAAAGATAATGCCGTTCGGCGCGAAATCGCGGACCGCTTCATCACCCTTGTCGAACGGCATGATTTCGCAATAGACGCTTGCTTCGCGCAGGCGCCGGGCAATCAATTGCGTGACCTGGGAGCCGAAATCCAGAATCAGAATGCGCTCGCTCATAAGCACCGCGAGACGATGTTAACCGGGTAATTCGACAATTTCGCCATGGTGGCCCCGCTCCGCATTCAGGTTGGGGCGGAGCCTCGCCATGGCATCATGGTTCCCTGCGGCGGTGGCGACAGGATAGAGCTCAGCCCGTCCAGCCTTCTATCCTTGTCGTCCTGGCAGGGCAAGCCGGTGCTACCAGTTTTCCTCGTCGAGATCGAGCATGGCCTGTTTGTCGGCGCTGGCATTGTAGCGCGCGATCGCCTTTTTCAATTTGACCGTCTCTCTGCATTGATTGCCGCAGAGATCCTTGAGAAGCGCCAGCTGAGCATTCGCCTTATCCACATCACCGACCAAAAGATAGGTCTCACCGAGATACTCGTTGGCGCCGCGGTGCCTGGGATCAAGGTTGAGCGCCTTGGCATAGGCATCAAAAGCCGGATCGGCTTTGCCCAAGCGGCGGTAGCTGTAGCCCATCAGATTATAGGCTTCGGCATTCTTGGCGTCGTCAGATACGGTTTTTTTGAAATATTTGACCGCGCCTTCCCAATCTCCGTCGCGAAAAGCCTGCTGGCCGCGTTCGAAACTGGCACCCTTGCTCGATGCCGAGCTGGAATTGTCTTTGGTGCTGGCCGCCTCGGCGTCCGTGCCTGGCAACAAAGCCGGCAGCGCCATCATTGCCGCCGCCACAAAACCCGCCACCATATATTTGCGAAATCTGCTCATGTCCTGCCTCCAAATCCTATTTTTGCGCTGCGCCCATCATACACGGACGCAGATTCTCGGATGTAACCGCCTAACAATTCGTTATTTAGGCGCCGCAATCCTATCTGCAAAAGGAAATAACGGAAATAAAAGAAAAATTGAGCGGCCGCTAGCAGTCCGCCACCCGTCAATCCGCTACCGTCAATTCGCTTGCGGATAATTTGGCGGTTCGCGGGTGATGGCCACGTCGTGGACGTGGCTTTCGCGCAAGCCGGCCGCTGAAACCCGCAGGAAACGGCAATTTTTCCGCATTTCCGCGATGGTGGCGTTGCCGGTATAGCCCATTGCCGCGCGTAAGCCGCCGATAAGCTGGTGCACGACGCCACCCACCGGGCCTTTGTACGGCACCCGGCCCTCAACCCCTTCGGGCACGAGTTTGAGCTCGTCGGAGATTTCCTGCTGGAAATATCTGTCGGCGGAGCCGCGCGCCATGGCGCCGAGAGAGCCCATGCCGCGATAGGATTTGTACGAACGGCCCTGATAGAGAAACACCTCGCCCGGGCTTTCCTCGGTGCCGGCAAACAGCGAGCCGATCATGGCGCAACTCGAGCCGGCGCCAATCGCCTTGGCCAAATCGCCGGAAAATTTGATGCCGCCATCAGCGACCACCGGGATATTGCGCGCCTCCGCCACTTCGATGCAATCGATCAAAGCGGTTAATTGCGGCACACCGACGCCGGCTACAATGCGCGTGGTGCAGATCGAGCCCGGCCCGATGCCGACCTTGATCGCATCCACGCCGGCATCCATCAGCGCCTTGGCGCCGTCCGCGGTGGCGACATTGCCGGCTAGCACCTGGGCCTGATTGCTCAATTTCTTGATCGCGCCGACGGTGTCGAGCACGCCTGCGCTGTGGCCGTGCGCGGTATCGACAACGATCACATCGACACCAACCGCCAGCAACGCCTCGGCACGCGCCAAGCCATCGTCACCGACACCCGTCGCGGCGGCAACGCGCAGACGCCCCTTTTCATCCTTGGTCGCGTCGGGAAAATCCTCCGAGCGCTGAATATCGCGCACCGTCACCATGCCGACGCAGCGATATTGCTCATCAACAACAAGAAGTTTTTCAATGCGGTGGCGGTGCAACAGCCGTTTGGCCTCTTCCGGGTCGACACCCTCGCGCACCGTGACGAGATTGTCCTTGGTCATCAGATTGCGCACCGGCTCGCTCGAATCGCTGGCGAAACGCACGTCGCGGTTGGTTAAGATGCCGACCAGGCGGCCATCGGCTTCCTCGACCACTGGAATGCCGGAAATGCCGTGGCGCTCCTTCAGCGCCAAGGCGTCGGCAAGCGGCCGGTCGGGTGAGATGGTTAGGGGATTGATCACCATGCCGGCCTCGAACTTTTTGACCCGGCGCACTTCTTCGGCCTGGGCGGCGATGTCCAAATTCTTGTGCACCACGCCCATACCGCCGGCCTGGGCGATAGCGATGGCGAGGCGGCTTTCGGTCACCGTATCCATGGCGGCGGAGAGGATCGGAATGCCAAGCTCTATGGTGGCTGTCAGGCGGGTGCGGAGATTGGCTTGTCCAGGCAGAACATTTGACGCAGCGGGTTCAATCGACACGTCATCAAACGTAAGGGCTTGCCGGATTTGCATGGTCTCTCCCGAAGTGGATTGGAGCGCAATATACACCAAACTCGCGCGCCGCCAAGGTTGATCAGCCGGGCCCGCCCGAGGTGCCGCGAAAGCCTTGCGCCACAACATAGACTTCAGCCGAATCGGCGCGGCTGGCCGGCGGCTTGGCGTGCCGGACCTTGGCGAATCCCCGTTTCAGGCGCTCGAGCAATTGGCGCTCGGTGCCGCCTTTCAGCACCTTGGCGATAAAGGCGCCGTCCGCGGCCAAAACATCCTCGGCAATGTCGATCGCCGCTTCGCAGAGCGCCATAACGCGCAAATGATCGGTGGCGGTATGGCCGGTCGACGGCGCCGCCATGTCGCTCATCACGATATCGGCGGGGCCGCCCAAGGCGGTTATCATGGCCGGCAGGGAGTCAGGGTCGAGGGCGTCCATCTGCAGTGCCGTCACGCCCACCAGCGGCTCGAGCTCGGTGATATCGACCGCAACCACAACAAGGCCGCGCGGCAACTGCGCCACCGCCACTTGGCTCCAACCGCCCGGCGCCGCGCCGAGATCGAGAATCCGGCGCGCGCCCTTGAGCAGGGC
>JAPYQV010000282.1 GCA_029937205.1 Alphaproteobacteria bacterium | reverse complement strand
ACCGAACTCTATGCGGTCACCGATGAGAAGCATGACCCGGCCACTTGTCCGATAGATGAAAAACAACTCTTCACCGGGCGCGGTATCGAGGTTGGCCATATTTTCTATTTCGGCACCAAATATTCCGAATCCATGGGCGCCACCGTCAGCGACTCCGAGGGCAAGGAAGTTAAGGTGGAAATGGGCTCCTACGGTATCGGCGTATCGCGGCTTGTCGGCGCCATCATCGAGGCCCATCACGACGATGACGGTATCATCTGGCCCGAAAGCGTGGCGCCGTTCAAGGCCGGCATTATCAATTTGCGCGCCGGAGATGCGGGGTGCGATGGGGTTTGCCAAGAGCTTTATGATAGCCTCGAAGGGGCCGGGGTAGAGACCCTCTATGATGACCGCGACGGGCGCGCCGGCGTCAAATTCGCTGAAATGGATCTGATCGGCCTGCCATGGCAAATCGCCGTCGGGCCGCGCGGCGTGAAGGCGGGCACGGTCGAGATTAAGCAGCGTGGCGGAGAGCGCGAAGAAGTGTCTCTGGAATCCGCTCTCGCCCGCCTTACCTGATACCGAGTACGGGAACCCCGCATGCTTTCCACATTCGAGCGAATGGTCGCGTTGCGCTATCTCTGGCCGGGGCGAAAAGAGACGTTCACTTTCCTGGTTGCGATGTTCTCGCTTCTCGGCATCGCCTTTGGCGTCTTTACCCTGATTGTGGTGATGTCGGTGATGGGCGGATTTCGCGAGGAACTGCTGTCGCGTGTCCTTGGGCTTCAGCCCCATATGGTGGTGCGCGCGATGGATGGCGCCATAACCGATTACGGACCCCTGGTTGAGAAAGCGAGAAACGTCGCCGGTGTCGAGACCGCGGCGCCAATAATCCGCGCGGAAGTCTTGGCGCACGGCAATCGTAAAGTGACCGGCGCACTTGTTTATGGCATCAAAGCAGGGGACCTGGAGCGCAAGAAGCGGGTGATGCGCGGCCTATCCCCGGATGCGATCCAGCCCTTTGCCAAGGGCGAGGGAGTCATTGTCGGCCACCGCTTGGCAAACAAGCTGCGCCTGGATATTGGCGATGACATTCGCCTGATCGCGCCGACGGTCACCGCAACGGCGCTCGGCAGTGTTCCACGCGCCCGCGCCTATAAGATTGTCGGCACCTTCAATGTCGATATGTCCGAATATGACAGCAGCTTTGTATTCATGCCGCTCAGATTGGCGCAAATCCATTTCAAGTATCGCGGCTCGGTTTCATCGCTGGAGATTTCCGTCGACAATCCGGACCGGGTGCGGGAAATGCGCGCGCCGATGTGGCGGGCGCTCGGCACCGATGTGCGGCTCAGCGATTGGCAACAGATCAACGCGACCTATTTCAGCGTGCTTGAGGTCGAGCAGAACGTCATGTTCCTCATCCTCTTATTGATTGTGATCGTTGCCGCCTTCAACATCATTTCAAGCATGATCATGCTGGTAAAAAGCAAAGCTCGGCAGATCGCCATATTGCGCACCATCGGCGCCACGCAGGGCCAGATCATGCGTATCTTTTTCATGAATGGGGCGCTGATCGGAATCGTCGGGACGTTTGTCGGCACCACCGGCGGTATCCTGTTTGCAATTTACATCGAACCTATTCGTGGCTTCGTCGAAGGCCTATTCGGCACCCGTCTTTTTCCGGCTGAATTCTATTTTCTCGCGCAATTACCGACGCGTATTGATGCCGGCGAAATTGCGCTGGTCGCCATCTTGGCGTTGGCACTTTCCTTCCTGGCGACGCTTTATCCCGCCTGGCACGCGGCACGCGTCGATCCGGTAGAGGCGCTCCGACATGAGTGATGCGGGTATTCTGGAATTGAGCAATCTGCGCCGCACCTTCATTCAGGGCGAGGCTGTCATTGACGTATTGCGCGGTGTGACGTTTTCCATCGCGCCGGGGCAGGTCGTCGCGCTTACCGGACCGTCCGGCGCCGGTAAATCAACGTTGCTGCAGATTGCCGGGCTGCTGGAGCGCCCGGACGGCGGCGAGGTCAAGCTTTCCGGTAGATCCTGCGCCGCCATGCTGGAGCGCGAGCGCACCCGGGCGCGGCGCGACATGCTCGGCTTTATTTATCAGTTTCACCATCTCTTGCCGGAATTCTCGGCGTTGGAAAACGTCATGCTGCCACAATTGATCGGCGGCACCGCTAAGCGGCGCGCGCGCCAACATGCGTCCGAGCTTCTCGAGCGACTTGGGATTGCCGGCCGGCAACATCACCGGCCGACACAATTGTCGGGCGGGGAACAGCAGCGTGTGGCCATTGCCCGGGCGCTGGCCAACCGGCCGGTGTTATTGCTGGCCGATGAGCCGACCGGAAATTTGGACCAGGAAAATGCCGACAATGTGTTCGAGGCTTTGATGACGGTTGTGCGCGATACCGGTCTGACGGCTTTGGTGGCGACGCATAACTCAACACTGGCGGCCCGGATGGACCGCCATGTCGCGCTCGACAACGGAATTCTGGTGGAGCAGGAAAAGGCGGTGGATTGATCCGCCGCCTTTCCTTTTACTGCTAATAGAGGCCGGTTTTGTAATTGTCCTCGATGAAATCGTCGCCGTCTTTGATTTCTTCCGTGGTCGGTGGTTTCTCTGGTGTTGCCACCTGCTCCAAAATCATTTGTGCCAGTGTCGGCATTTCCTTGCGGTCCTGTTGGCTCTCCGGCTTCCACAGCTTGGAGCGCCGCACCGCCTTGGCGCAATGCAAATAGGCTTCGTTGACGTCTATCATAATGCCCATAGTCGGCACCTTGCGATTCACCGCGCAGCGCTCGAGGATTTCCTTGTCCTTGACGATGCGGGCTTTGCCGTTCACGCGCAATGTGTCCTCAAAGCCTGGAATCATGAAGAAAAGTCCGACATTGGGATTCGCGATAATATTTCCCATGGTATCGAGGCGGTTATTACCCGGCCGATCCGGAATGAAAAGGGTGTTGTCGTCCAAAACCTGCACAAATCCGGGGGGGTCGCCGCGTGGCGATACATCCGCCTTGCCGTCGGCAGCGCTCGTGCCGATGCACAGAAACGGCGAGCGCGAGATGAAGTCCTTACAATGCTTATCCAGCTTGCCGAGTTCTTTCTTCACGGCAATATCCATAGGCTCGCCAAAATTACTGCGAAGCTCGCTCTCGCTGCCAATTACCGAGTTACTTTCCTGGTCGTCCATCATTCACCTCGTTTGTTCCGTGCCTGATGAATTATATCAGCGCAGGAATATTGCCGCCAATAGATCAATTGCCTCGAATTCCGAGTGACAATTGGCCTTACATTATGGAATCTAGTCGAATCGCCATCTTTTGCGAGTCGAAGCCATGAGTCACGCTAATTTTGTTCATCTTCGCGTCCATTCGGCCTACTCGCTCTCGGAAGGCGCCATCAAGATCGATGAGCTTGCCCAATTGTGCCGTACCGAGGACATGCCGGCCGTTGCCATAACGGACCGCAACAATCTGTTCGGCGCGCTTGAATTTTCCCAGGCGTGCAAGAAATCCGGCGTCCAGCCCATATTGGGATGCGAATTGGCGCTCAGGCGCAGCTCGGGAGACGAAAACAGGCGGCAGCCAAAGGCGGACGAGCCGACCTATATTGCATTGCTGGTGCAGAACGAAATCGGTTGGCGCAATCTTATGGCGCTTTCCAGCACCGCCTATTTGGACACGCCAAGCGGCGAAACGCCGCAAATAGACTTGGCCTGCCTGGCCGATCATGCCGAGGGGCTTTTGGCGCTTTCGGGTGGCCCGAAGGGGCCTCTCGGCGCTCTGCTGCTCGATGGTCAAGGCGATGCCGCCCGGGCCATGGCGTTGCAACTTGGCGAAATATTTCCGGGCCGGCTCTATATCGAACTGATGCGCCACGGCATGGAAGAAGAGGCGCGCATCGAGCCGGGCTTGATCGATTTGGCCTACGCTCACAATTTGCCCTTGCTGGCGACCAACAACGTCTATTTCGGCCCACGCGACAAGTACGAAGCCCATGACGCGCTGATGTGTATTGCCAAGGGCGCCCATGTCGACGACCGGGAGCGCGAGCGCCTGACACCTGATCATTGTTTTAGGCCGGCGGCGGAGATGACTGAATTGTTCGCCGATCTTCCCGAGGCGGTGGAGAATACGCTGGTTGTGGCGCACCGCTGCGCCTTTATGGCGCCGGAACACGAGCCGATACTGCCGGCCTATCCCATGGCCAGCGGGATATCCGAAGCGTCTGAATTGCGTGCCCAGGCGGAGGCGGGCCTTACCAGCCGTCTGCAGCGCCATGTGTTTACGGACGATATGTCAGATGAAGAAAAGCAAGCTGCTGCCAAGCCTTATCGCGAGCGCTTGAATTTCGAGCTTGGCGTGATCGTCGATATGAATTTTCCGGGTTATTTCCTTATCGTTGCGGAGTTTATCCGCTGGGCCAAATCGGAGGGCATCCCGGTTGGGCCGGGCCGCGGCTCGGGCGCCGGCTCGGTGGTGGCTTGGTCGCTCACGATTACCGACCTCGATCCGCTGCGCTTCGATTTGCTGTTCGAACGGTTTCTCAATCCGGAGCGCGTATCCATGCCGGATTTCGATATCGATTTTTGCCAGGATCAACGCGACAGGGTGATCGAGCATGTTTGCGACCAGTATGGTCG
>JAPYQV010000281.1 GCA_029937205.1 Alphaproteobacteria bacterium | reverse complement strand
ATCATGCCTTTGCTCAAATCGGCAATGTGCATGGAGCCGCCTTTGCCGCTGCAAAGCCCGGTGCCGCGGCCAAAAATCTCAGCCATCATGGCATGCACGTCGCAGCCCTTGCCGATCGAGTGGCCGTGGCCGCGGTGATTGCTGGCGATCTTGTCGCGCTCGTCCAAATGCATGCAAAACCCGGTCGCACTGGCTTCCTCGCCGGCATAAAGATGAACGAAGCCGGGAATCTCGCCGGTGGCGAATTCCACGTGCAGGCGTTCCTCAAACTCGCGGATGGTCTTCATCATCCGATAAGCCTTGAGCAGATCGTCCTTGCTGAGTTGCATGCTTAATCTCCCTATTGGTTTGCTCGTTTGGCATGGCCCGAAGCCTGGTTCATGCGCGTCAATAATTTATTCTCTGCGGCATACGCCATGACTCGCGGAATGTCGAGTGTCAGTGGGCCGTCCCATTCCAAATGCACGGCCAAATTCTCTCTCGCCGAAAACTCGATCTCTCTCTCGCCGTCGAGCGCAACGACCCCGCTGGTGGCGCGCAGCGGAATGGTCTCGCCGGGCTGCAGTTCCTGCACGTCTTCGATGCCGATATCGACCAACAGGCCCGGCGCCAGCGGTGCCGTGACCACCATTGGCGCATTATCCGGCTCGGCCAAGTTCAGTCGCAATCCATTTTGCGCACTGCGCGCCAGCGGGCGAATGAGCCCACCGATGGAGGAGAGGCCAATCGCGTCCGCCTCGGCAAACGACAGGAAAAGCTGATCCAGGCCATCCGCCTTCCACAGCGCCCGCGAGCCGATCCAAAGCGCCGTGCTGGTGCAAAGATCGACCAGCGCCAGATCGCTTTGGACACCATTGATGTCGACACGGAGCACCTTGTTGCGCACGGATCCTTCCGCGACCGGAACCTGTCCGGTGGCCACCAGGCCGGCGGCGAGGCCGGCGATGGTCGCCTCGCGCATGGCCGGAAATACGTTGTTGGTGCCGGTGGAAAGCGCGGTGATGGGAATATCGCCGGCTCTGGACGCCACCAGACGGTGGGTGCCGTCGCCGCCAAGGACGATGATGCCGCCGACGCCAAGGGCCGCCATTTTATCGACCGCGACCAGCGTATCCACCGCGCGGTCCTCGATCGGCATGTCGAGAAATTCAATGCGCGGCCAGGTTTGGCCGGTCGGCGGCGGGGTTTCCAGGGCATGGCGAATACGATCCGCGATGCCGTTGCCGTCCGGCATCATATAGACCGTCCCGATGTCGAGCCTGCCGAGGGACGAAAACAGGCGGGTAATCATGTTGCGCTTTTCGGCGATGGGAAACACCGAAGCCTGGGCGACAAGGCGGCGAATATCCCGGCCGGCCGCCGGATTGGCGAGGATGCCGATCGATGGCGTGTGATCGTCTAAGCTCATTCTGATCCTGTCGGATTGAAGCAAACGCCCGTGTTTTTCCCTGTCGGGCGGCGCACTATGGACTATCTCTTGCCATTCGCCCAGCCGTTGTTTGGGATTTTTCGGATGAAGCTGACCGAATGGCCGCGATGGTGTAAAAACGGGCGGCGATGATCGATATTCAACCCCATAATGTGCGGGTATATGGCGTGCTGTTGCGCGCCGGGCGCGTGCTGATCGCGGCCGAAGCGGTGTTTGGCCGCGATATTCTCAAATTCCCCGGCGGTGGTGTCGAAACCGGCGAAACACCGGAGCAGGCGCTGGTGCGGGAATTCATGGAAGAAGGAAATCTGGCGGTAACACCCGCTTATCTGCTACACGTTCCCGGCACGTTATTCAGTCCCTGGACTCACAGCGAATACACCCCCATCTATTACCGGGTGCATGGCGACGGCGCCCTGCGGACACCGGATCACGAAAAAATCGAGTTGATATTCATGGAACCCGATAAGGCGATGACGAGCGGCCGCATGGCGGCGCCCGAAATTCTGGCGCTGAAGCGGGCGCTTCGCGGCGAGGACACATTATGACAATGCGCCTGATGGCAGTGCGCCTGATAATGGCTGCAATGCTGGCGACGCTAGCATTTATGAACGCGGCCAAATTAGCTCGGACGAGCCTCATCGCCGGTGCCGCGCTGGTCGCGCTGGCCATGTTGGCGCCGATCGGCGCGCCGCCCGTTCTGGCCCAACAAACAGCCGCGGTTGACGTTGATGAAGTGCGGATAGAGCCGTTGTCTCAGACCGTACCGGTAATTGGGCGGCTGGTGGCGCGGCAATCCGGCATCGTCGCGGCGCGGATCGGCGGCCCGGTCGCCGATATGCGCGTCTCTGTCGGCGATCGCGTCAAGAAAGGCGACATACTCGCCGTTCTGGACACCGCGCGCTTGCAGCGCCAACGCGCCCTGCTTGCCGCCGATGTGGCCGAAACCGTAGCGCAGATCAATTTGGCCGAGTCCCTGCTGGTTTTACGCCGCCAGGAAATGGCGCGGCTCGACGGCTTGAAAAATTCAGCCGCCTTTTCCAAGGGCCGCCACGAGGATATGCGCCAGCAAGTTGTCGTCGAGCAATCGTCAGTGGGTGCAGCGATGGCCCGCAAAGAGCGGGCGGAAGCCAATCTGGCGCTGGCAGAGATCGATTTATATTATGCCGAGGTGCGCGCGCCCTATGACGGTGTCGTCACTATCGAGCATACCGCGACCGGCTCCTGGGTGACCAATGGCGGCCCGGTGGTGTCGATGGTCGGCGACCGCCAGTTGGAAATCGAAGCAGACGTTCCGGCATCCCGCATCCCGGCCCTCGAATCCGGAATGGTGGTGTCGATCGAGCTTGATGACGGCTCGCTGCATCAAGCTGTGGTGCGCGCGGTTGTCCCGGAGGAGAACCCGTTAACGCGCACCCGCCAGGTGCGTTTTACGCCCGATGTCGAAATGGCGGCGCTCACCCTCGCCGTCAACGAGTCCGTACTGTTACAAGTGCCGGCCGGGCCTTACCGTGAAGTCGTTACGGTCCACAAGGATGCGCTGATCACCCGGCAGGGGCAGACATTCGTTTACATCGCGGCGGACGGCAAAGCCAACATCCGCCCGGTTGAGATTGGCACCGCCGTGGGCGGGCGCTTTGAGATCATCAGCGGCGTCGCATCGGGCGAGCTTGCGGTTATCCGTGGCAATGAACGGCTGCGGCCGGGCCAGGATGTCACCGTCGCCGGCGCGTCGTAAATGAACCTCATCCGCCTTTCGATTGCGCGGCCGATCGCAATCATCGCGGCGGTGTTGATGATTCTCCTGTTCGGCCTCGTCGCACTTCAAACAATCCCCATTCAGCTGACGCCCGACGTGCGCAAGCCAGTGCTCACCATCACCACGAACTGGGTAGGCGCAGCGCCGGCCGAGGTCGAGCGCGAAGTGACCAACCGCCAGGAGGAAGTCCTGAAGGGCCTCGAAGGCCTGTCGCGCATGGTCAGCCAGTCGCAGGACAACAGTTCCGAGATCACGCTCGAATTCAATGTTGGCCACAATATGGACCGGGCGCTGTTGCTCGTGGCCAACAGTCTCGACCGCGTTGACGGCTACCCGGAGGAAACCGACGAGCCGACGATCCGCACCGCCAGCGCCGAGGACTCGTCCATCGCCTGGTTCATCATTCAGCGCCAAGAGGGCAATGTTCGCCCGATGCACGAATATGGTGATTTTGTCGAAAATATCATCAAGGAACGCCTCGAGCGCGTGCCTGGCGTCGCCCGGGTTAACATGTATGGCGGCTCGGAGCGTGAATTGCGCGTAACGGTGGATCCCAAAAAGATGGCGCGCTACGGCCTCTCCGTGCCCGATGTGGTGGCCGCGTTGAGGGGCGCCAATACTTCGATCTCCGCCGGCGACATCACCGAAGGAAAGCGCCGCTATGTCGTGCGCACCGATTCCGAGCTGAACACACCCGAGCGCGTACGCGCCGTCTTGTTGCGTAGCGCTAAGGACCTCGCCACCGGCCGTTTGGCGCGCGTCACGCTCGGCGATATCGGCGATGTGCGGTTTGGATATAAAGATCCCACCGCCCGCATCCGCACGCTCGGTGTGCCGTCGATGGCGGTCAGCGCCATCCGCGAGACTGGCGCCAATGTGATGGAGACGATGGAAGGCGTGCGACTGGCCGTGCAAGAGCTCAATGCAACGCTGGTGCCAGACGCGCTGCTCACACTTGAACAAGTCTATGACGAGACCGTCTATATCGAATCAGCCATCGAACTGGTGCAGCAGAATATTTGGATGGGCGGCACCCTTGCCATCATCGTGCTGATGCTATTCCTGCGCTCCTTTGGCGCGACGGTGATCATCGCCATCGCCATTCCAGTTTCGGTGGTCGGCTCGTTCGTCGCCATGGCGCTCCTCGGGCGCTCGATCAATGTGGTGTCGCTCGCCGGCTTCGCCTTCGCCGTCGGCATGGTGGTCGATGCCGCGATCGTGGTGCTAGAAAATATCTATCGGCTGCGTCAGCAGGGCATGTCGCGGGTCGAGGCGGCCTATGAAGGTGCGCGTCAGGTGTGGGGCGCGGTGTTCGTCTCGGCGCTGACAACGGTTTTGGTGTTTGTTCCGATCCTGGTCATGCAGTTGGAGGCCGGGCAATTGTTCCGCGATATCGCGGTTGCCATTTCAGTCTCGGTACTATTGTCGCTGTTGGTCGCGATCACCCTCATTC
>JAPYQV010000280.1 GCA_029937205.1 Alphaproteobacteria bacterium | reverse complement strand
CAAGGAGGGTGGTTGAGGCTGATTTATGGTCCTCACCGAGGAAGCGTTTGCGCATTTTCGCCAGGACCGGCACATGCGCCCGGTCCATAAAATAGATGTTGGTCTTGACGATATCTTCGGGTGCCATGTCCGCCTCGGACAACACGGCACAGATGTTCTGCCAGACCAGCTCCGTCTGCGCTTCGATACCGTCCGGCACAGCGCCATCAGGCGCGACACCGATTTGGCCGGAAATATGGAGCAGGCGGTCGGGCAGGTCCGCTTCCACGCCGTGATCGTAATGGCCAAAGGGTTCGGCGATCCCGGGCGGGTTATAAACTTTGTGCATGTTCTAGGCTCCTTGCGCTGTGCGCTCGAGGGGGCGATCGGTGATCGGCAAATGGATCGCCGCCGCCAATAGGCCGAGGGCTATGGCGATCATCCAAACAACATCGTACGTGCCGGTCAAATCGAACAGGTAGCCGCCCAGCCAGGCGCCGAGGAAGCCGCCGATCTGGTGGCTGAAAAATACGATGCCAAACAGGGCACCAAGATAGCGAACACCGTAAATGTGCGCCACCAGCCCGCTGGTGAGCGGTATGGTGCCGAGCCAAAGGAAGCCCATGAGCGCGGCAAAGATGAGCACCGAGGTTTGCGTGACGGGAAAGGCGAAAAAGCCGGCGATGACGATGGCACGCGCCATATAAAGCCAACTGAGGACATATTTCTGGCGGTATTTTCCGCCCAGCCAGCCGGATGCCAAGGTGCCGAGAATATTGAAAAATCCGATGATCGCGATGGCTGTGGCGGCCAGCATGGTCGGCATGTCGTTGTCGGTGATAAACGGCGGCAGGTGGGTGGCGATAAAGGCGACATGGAAGCCGCAAACGAAAAATCCGCCGCACAGCAGCCAATAGCTCGGATGTTTGGAAGCTTCACCGAGCGCGGCGCGCAGGCTATCAGCGCCGCTGCTGTCGGTTCCGCGCTTGTCGCGAACGCCGAAGGCGAGCGGAATGATGAAGGCGGCAATAATCGCCATCACAAAGAGCGCGGCAACCCACCCCATGCCATCGATCATGGCGCCGCCGACAAGCGCCATAATCAGTTGCCCGCACGATCCGCCGGCGCTGGCGACGCCAAGCGCCATGCTGCGTTTTTCCGGCGGGAAAGCACGTCCGACCGGGCCGAGTACGACCGCGAAGCCGGCGGCACTGGTGCCCAATCCAACCAGGATTCCGGCGCCGCCATGCAGTGCCCACGGACCGCTGGCATTGGCCATGATGAGGAGGCCGCCGGCGTAGAACAATCCGCCCAGCACGACGATGCGTGCCGCGCCGTAGCGATCCGCCAGGGCGCCGAATATGGGCTGACTAATGCCCCAGGCGAGCATCTGTATGGCGATGGCGAGCGAAAAAACTTCGCGCGGCAATTGCAGATCGAAGCTCATCGGCTGGAGGAACAGGCCGAACGAGTTGCGCATGCCCATGGCGAGCGACAGGATCAGCGCGGCGCAGACGACCAGCACATAGGGCGACGGGGAGCGGAGCAGGGCCTTCATCATCAAGCGTGCCGTATGTCGGGAACGATTGTTATTGATTGTTAGGGGCGGCCGCAGCCAATTGCTCGCGAAACACCGACAGCAGTGTTTCTTTCGGCACCATGCCGGGAATGCCGAGGCGGCTGTCGAGCACAAATGTCGGCACCGAGTTGATGCCCATGATATCGCGCCCGAGAATTAATTGCTGCTCGCACTCCTTGGCGTGCACACCGCTATCCAGCGCGTCGCGAAAATCCTGCCTGTCCAAACCGATGTCGACGGCGCAATCGCTGAGCACATCGGCCTTGCCGATATCGAGCTCGTCCTGAAAGAAGGCGGTGAACATACGGTGGGTATATTCGTCCGCCTTGCCGCGGTCGCGCGCCACCAAGGCGCCTTCGAAGGCGAGGCGGGTATAGGGCTGGGGCGAAACCTTGGGCAGCACAATATGGACGCCCATGCGCTCGGCCATGGGAAAAACCGAATCGCGCCAACCATCCTTTAGATAGTCACCCTCGGGCTCGAGAGTCGGGGTCGGCGATGGGCGCAATTCAAACGGCATCCACTCGACTTCCACCGCGCCGTCATGCTCGGCATTGATTTCGCCAACCGCTTCGTTGAGCGGGCCTTCGGCAAGAAAACAATAGGGACAGACGTAATCCGAAACAACTTGAACTTTCAGGGTCATGTTAACTCACTTGGCTGAGGGCGCGTTCGAGAATGTCGCTGGCCTGGTCGATCTGTTGTTCCGTGGTCGTCGCCGGCGGCACGAATCGCACCACATTGCCATGCGCGCCACGCACCGAGAATAGCAGACCCTCCTTCAGGCACAGGCGGAAAATTTCGTCTGCCTCGGTGTTGGCCGGCTCCTTGGTGTTGCGGTCGCGCACCAGTTCAATGCCCTGCAGGCAACCGCGTCCGCGCACATCGCCGATCATCGGAAATCGTTGCTGCAGATCGCGCATGCGGGCTTGCCAATAGGTGCCGATCGCCGCCGCCTTGGCCGGCACATCGGCCTCCATTATCTCTTCCAGACTGGCCAGGCCGGCGGTGCAACCAATCGGGTCCGACGAATGGGAATGGCCGAAGGAAAGGCCGCCTTCGAGCGCTTTCTGTTCGATCTCATCCGTCGTGACCATGGCGCTGATCGCCAGGCCGCCGCCGAAATGTTTCGACACCGTAATGATATCGGGCATGACGCCCAATTGCTGGTAGGCATACATTTCGCCGAGCTTGCCGAGCCCGGTCTGTGCCTCGTCAAATATCAGCAACGCGCCGCGTTCCTCCAGGCGCTCCTTCAGGGCGCGGACATAGCCGCCCGGCAGTTCGATCACACCGCCGGCGCTGATCACCGGCTCGACGATGACCGCGGCAAGATTGCCGGCGCATTGCCGGTCCAGGATTTGGAACGAGATGTCCAAGAGCGGCGCCCACCATTCATCACTCTCGCTCTCGATCGGCGACCGATAGGCATAGGGCGCCGGGATGGCGTAAAGATCGGGAATGGTCGGCCCGTGATTGGGCGCCGCCGCGATATAGCTCATGGCGCGCGACACATCCGAATAGCCATGAAAGCTGAGATGCAGCGCGGCAATGGCATTTTTCCCGGTGGCGCGACGCGCGAACAAAATGGCGGCCTCGTTCGAATCCGCGCCGGACTGAATAAACAGCGTGCGCCGAAGCGGCGCATCCAGGGTCTCGGCGAGCTTTTTGGCCAGCAGCACCTGCGGCTCGTTGTAATAGACCGAGGAGGCGTGCGTGAGCTGGCTGAGACCCTTCTGCACCGCCGCGGTCACGCGCGGGTTGTTGTGCCCGAGCCAGGAACACATCTGGCCGGAATTAAAATCGAGATAGGCGTTGCCGTCCCGGTCCCATACCTCGCTGCCCTCGGCGCGGACAAACACCGGCCCACCCGACGCCGCGACGACATCGGACAAAAGGGAGCTGCGAATTAAGTAATCCTCGCCGGTCTGGCGAAGCTGTTGACTGTCCATACGTCTTTACCATCATCATATCTTGGAATATAGATATATAACTATACCTTATGACTCAAATTGGTATTGTTTTGCAATCCAGCCTGACTCTCAACATCTTGTGCCGAGCGTCATGCGATTGCCGTGAAGAAAGATAGCACGGCACGGACTGATTACGGCATTATTGGTTGCCGCATGGAAGCAAGCCATTGAAAAACGGGAAAATCCGCGATGCGCGCTAGCTATGTTTAGGGTTTTCGGATCAATCGTGTCTGGCCCATTGATTTTGAACATCGCAAATTCCGCTTTCCCGAAAATGATGTCCGTTATCGGGGCGAAAGCAGACCAAAATCACGCGGGCTGAAAACAGCCGGTTCTGACCCATCTCGGACAATTGTGTTTTGCGCCTCGACTACCAAAGTGGCTCGCTCATGCTTTCCGCATAGTTGGAAAACATGACATTGAAACTGATGCTTATTCTGGTCTTACCGCTCTCGTTGGCGTCCACCGAGTGCTTTAACCAGGAAGGAAAAATCAGAATGGTGCCGTTTCTCACCTGCACGACAACTTGATCCGTGTTCTCTGCGATCAATGCGGTTACCGCCGGCTTGATGATTTCTGTCTGCGGCCTCGGATCGTGGAAGTTGATGGTATCGGAGCCCTTGTTCGTTTGTGCGTAGTAGACACCACTCAAGAAATTGTTGGGATGATTGTGGGTTCCATGCGCGGCATCGGGCGGGTTCATGTTGGCCCAACATCCGGTTATGTCAAAATTCCCCTCGCCTATTTTCAGAAACTCCAAGACGCGCTTAACGGCGTGATTCACACAAGATTTCAACTCGCGAAATTCATCGAATTTGTGGAGGTCGGGAGCCGACTGCCAACTCCGACCGGCGGGCCGTGGAGCGGAACGACTTATTTCTTCGAGCTTGCGCAGGATGCACTTGTTGATGCTTCGATAAATCTCGGATTTGAGCTCAGCCTTCCATACGAACGTCGGAAACATGCGCAGGACGTCAGTCGCCGCAAAGACGGATTCAGTCTTTCTAACCATTTCAACGACCCTGGCTGATTTCGGGTTCGCGTCGCGGAGGTGATGATAGTACGTCGGCCCGATGAGAAACCTAACCATACGGGCCACGGAACGGTAGCGTTTGCC
>JAPYQV010000279.1 GCA_029937205.1 Alphaproteobacteria bacterium | reverse complement strand
GGATAATCTAACGGGCAAGGAGCATGACGCCGGGGCCAGAACCGCGGCAATCTCCATTGATCCATGCGCGCTGAATATAGGCTATGTCGTCTTCGATGTTATCTGTCTGGCAATCGGCGCGGTTGGCCTCCGCGCCGGCGCCACCGCGGAGACCGCGGAAAAGGTGGTGGAAGCGGCAAAACCCGTGATGTCTAAACTTGAAACCATCATTGCCAAAATGAGTGCGGAAGGGGCCTCGAAAACGGATCTGGCCACTGGTACGTTCAAAATTCTGCAGATACTTTGGTCGGGAAATGCTCTCGGCGCGGTGCTCTCCGCATTTTTGGGCAGTCTCACCTGGTATTACGCGCTGTTGTATGGCGCTACAGCGTTGGCCACCATTGTGGCGGCCGTGGCAACCGATGGCGTTGCTTTTATCGCTGAAGTCGTCATTGAGCTGGCCACCTTCGGCTTCCTCGTGGCTGACAGCATCAACGCCGCGAAAGCGTGTGCCTAGCGTTTGCACAATGATGTGGCTGCTTAGGAGATGCGGGCCAACAACGCCGGCAGCTGGTTGAAATCGGCGAGCACGGCGTCGGCGCCGAGCTCGGCGGCGGGTTGCTTGCTGTAGCCGTAGGATACCGCCACCACCTTGATGCCGGCGTTGCGCGCCGCCGCCACATCGGTCGCCGTGTCTCCCACCATGATGGTGCGCTCCGGCGTCGCGCCGAGCAGGTCCATCGCTTCCTGTAGGTGGCGCGCGTCGGGTTTCGGGGCGGTCACATTGTCGGCGCAAAGAACCGCGCCGAACAGCGCTTCCAGGCTGAAATGCGCGAGCAATTGCCGGGTCGTCAGGGTCGGGCGGTTGGTGCAGATCGCGAGCGCCATGCCACTGGCGTGGATATCCGCGAGCGTCTCCGGCACGGCCGGGTAGGGCCGGGTGTTGTCGGTCATGATCTCGTAATAATGCGCCAACAGACGGTCGACCAAGGGCGGCATTTCGTCCTCGGGAAAGCCGATACCGCGCCCTTCCAGGACCTGATCCAGCAGGTGCCGCGCGCCATCGCCGGCGCGGTTGCGGTATTCATCGTAGTTCACCGCCGCATGGCCCAATTCGCCGAGCAGGAGATTGAGGGCGGCGATGATATCCGGCGCCGAATCGATCAGTGTGCCGTCGAAATCGAGCAGCACGGCATCCCATTGCTTGCGCATTTTGGCCTTTATTTTTTGTTACTGGAAAACACCTGCGAATCGGCGGATCATAGCGTTTAATCGCTTCATCTTGGAATCATCCAAATAATGACAGAAACAGCCATCGTTATCCTCGCCGCCGGCAAGGGTACCCGCATGAAATCGCGCCTGCCGAAAGTGCTGCACGCCATCGCCGGGCAGCCCCTGCTGCATCATGTGCTGAGCACCGCGCGCGGTCTTGATCCGCAACGCCTGGTCTTGGTCTTGGGCCCGGATATGGAGGATGTTGCCGCGGCCCTGCCGGACGGCGCGCCCGGCGTGGACATCGCCATACAGTCCGAGCGCCTCGGCACCGGCCATGCGCTGCAGATGGCAATGCCGGCGTTGAGCGGATTTTCCGGCGATGTGCTGGTGCTCTACGGCGACGTGCCGCTGATCACGGCGGAGACATTGCGCGCCCTATTGGCGGCGCGGCGCAGCGGCGCGGCGCTTGCGGTGCTCGCCTTCGAACCCGAGGACAGCGCCGCCTATGGCCGTCTCATACTCGGGTCGGATAGAAAGTTGGAGCGCATCGTCGAGCGCCTCGATGCCGACGCCGCCGCCGCTGAAATCGGCCTGTGCAATTCCGGCATCATGGCGATCGATGGCGCCCACCTCGCGGCGCTCCTGGAGGCGCTCGGCAAGGACAACGCCAAGGGCGAATATTACCTCACCGATATCGTTGCCGGCGCGCGCGCGCGCGGCCTCGACTGCGTGCACGCCATGGCCTCGGCGGAAGAGGTCATGGGCATCAATGACCGGGTCCAACTGGCTGAAGCCGAAGCGGCGCTACAGGGGCGCTTGCGCTGCCGGGCGATGGAGAATGGCGCCACCCTGATCGATCCCGCCAGTATTTGGTTGAGCCTCGATACAGAGCTCGGCGAAGATGTCACCATCGGCCCCAATACCGTGTTCGGCCCGGGTGTTCGCATCGCCGATGGCGTGGAAATCCGCGCATTTTGTCATCTTGAAGGCGCCACGGTGGAGACGGGCGCGATCATCGGGCCGTACGCCCGTCTCCGGCCCGGCGCCGAGATTGGCGAAGGCGCGCGGGTCGGCAATTTCGTCGAGGTCAAGAAGGCGCGCGTCGAAAAGGGTGCGAAAATCAATCATTTGAGCTATATCGGCGATGCCCGAGTCGGCGCCGGTGCCAATATCGGTGCCGGGACCATCACCTGCAATTATGACGGCTTCACAAAATCACTGAGCGACATCGGCGCCGGCGCTTTCATCGGCTCCAACTCGGCCCTGGTGGCGCCGGTGGTGATCGGCGACGGCGCCGTGGTGGCAGCGGGCAGTGTGATCACTGAGGATGTCGCGGCAGACGCCATTGCCGTGGCGCGCGGCAAACAAGTAGAACGTGCCGGCGCGGCAGCCAGGCGTCGTGACAAAAAGAGCGGGCGAGAAAAGAAGAAGAGCGAGAAAGCGAAAGGATAAATACGCAACGTGTGTGGAATTGTTGGCGTTATCGGTAATGACAATGCCGCGCCGCGAATCATCGAAGGCCTGAGACGGCTCGAATACCGCGGCTATGATTCGGCCGGTCTCGCCACCCTGGTGAATGGCGGTTTCGATTTGCGCCGCGCCGAGGGCAAATTGGCGCAGCTTGAGGAACTGGTGGCGGCGCGCCCGGTCTCGGGTGCGCTCGGCATCGGCCATACGCGCTGGGCGACCCATGGTGTGCCGAGTGAGAGCAACGCCCACCCGCACGCCACCGAGCGCGTCGCCGTGGTGCATAACGGCATCATCGAGAATTTTCAAAATTTGCGCGATGAACTCAGCGCCGAAGGCCATGAGTTCGCCACCGACACCGATACGGAAGTCGTGACGCATCTCATCGATTTCTTCCTCAAGCAGGGCCTGGCGCCGGCGGATGCGACGGCACGCGCGCTGAAGCGCCTCGATGGCGCCTTCGCGCTCGGCATCATATTCGCCGGCGAGCATGATGTGTTGATCGGCGCCCGGCGCGGCGCGCCGCTGGCGGTCGGGCACGGCGAGGGCGAAATGTTCCTCGCCTCGGACGCCATGGCGCTGGCACCGTTTACGCGCCGCGTGAGCTATCTCGAAGAAGGCGACTGGGTGGTTCTCGAACATGGTGGCGCCACCGTGCGCGATGCGGCGGATCAGATTGTCGAGCGCAAAATCACCCAGACCGCGCATGACGGCGAGGCGGTCGGTAAAGAGAATTACCGCCATTACATGCACAAGGAAATTCACGAGCAGCCGGCGGTGATCGGCGACACGCTCAACAGCTACATCAACCCGGCGAGCGGCGCCATCAGCTTGCCGGACTTGCCGTTCGCGCTCGAGGATGTCACGCGGGTCACCATCAGCGCCTGCGGCACCTCTTACTATGCCGGCCTGGTGGCGCGCTATTGGATCGAGGGATTGGCCCGCGTTCCGGTCGAGATCGATGTATCCTCCGAGTTCCGCTACCGCGCGCCGCCGCTCGATGCCGGTGGTGTTGCGCTGTTTATTTCGCAGTCGGGCGAAACGGCGGATACGCTGGCGGCATTGCGCTTCGCCAAGGCGCAGGGGCAAAAAATCGTCGCCGTGGTAAACGTGCCGGAAAGCACCATGGCGCGCGAAGCCGATATCGTGCTGCCGACCCATGCCGGCCCCGAAATCGGCGTCGCGTCGACCAAGGCTTTCACCACTCAGTTGGTCACGCTTGCCTGTTTTACCATTGCGCTGGCGCGGGCCAAGGGCACGGTCGACGCCAAACGCGAGGCCGAGCTGAGCCACGCGCTGGCCGAAGTACCGGCCCGGGCGGCCGATGTGCTGGCCCATGACGAACGCATCCGCGGCCTCGCCGAATCGCTCACCCATGCCAAAACGGTGCTCTATATCGGCCGTGGCTCGGGCTATCCGGTGGCCCTGGAGGGTGCGCTCAAGCTCAAGGAAATATCCTATATCCACGCCGAGGGTTTCGCCGCCGGCGAGCTCAAGCATGGCCCGATTGCCCTGATTGACAAAGACGTGCCGGTGATTGTCGTGGCACCGCCGGATGCGCTGTTCGAAAAGACCGCGTCAAATTTGCAGGAAGTGGTGGCGCGCGGCGCGCAGGTGGTGTTCCTGAGCGACGCCAAGGGAATTGCCAGGCTCGGCGACATGGCGCGCGCTTCGATCGAGCTGCCCGAAGTAGATAGTTTTGTGGCGCCCATCCTCTACACCATCCCGGTTCAGCTTCTGGCCTATCATGTTGCCGTCAACAAAGGCACCGATGTCGACCAGCCGCGCAACCTGGCGAAATCAGTAACAGTCGAGTAAGTTCATCTCGATCATAGACGACAGAATCGTCGCAGAACTCCGCCAGAACCCACACAGTGAAATCCGCAAATTAACCGTCAAATTCACGGTTTTCTTGAATGTGAAATTGGGTTATTTGGCAAAATACACGCCTTACCAAAACCTGCTGTTATCAGAGATTCATGTAAGGCGCTGTAAGGGGTGGATGTATAAAGA
>JAPYQV010000630.1 GCA_029937205.1 Alphaproteobacteria bacterium | reverse complement strand
CTGCCCTCGAGCATACCTGATCCGCCAATTGTCAAATTTTCGCCGACCAGCTCACCTTTCAAAAAGCCAAGCACTTCAAGCGTTCGAAAAGAGACGATCGAACCCTCAATGCGGACGCCATTGCCAACTGTGATAGAACCCGCTTCGGATTGCATCCCGAGCGCGTCACCATTCTGTGTAAAGCGTGTCAGATGGGTGGTCTGGAATTGGCCACGCGCACGCATCACCTCTTCAACCGCCCTCTGGCCCCGGCCTTCCTTGCTGAGTGGGCTGGTTGGCCCCGGCAATACTTTGTTGATTTGTACACCCTCTGCCGCCAAACCTACCGGCGCCTGGGTCTCTGGCGCTGTGGCCCTCTTGTCGGACGTAAAAAACATGAACCTTTCCCCTCACAAATGAATGCTGTGTTCATAAGAGGATGGCGGAGCATTGCGGCAGGATTTAGTTTTATTCGTGGCAAAAATTAGGCGCGTATAATTCATTCCGTGTTGTTGCAAAAACACAACATACGCGGGCGGCCGTAACTGAAAATATTTGAGTAAACGTTGCGGTGCGAATTTTTATTAGTTCAATAATTTCGCAATCGTTTCGCCCAACTCCTGGCGGCGAAATGGCTTGCGAATGAGCGGCAGGTTTGCACCAAATGCCGGTCGGGCACTGACGAATTCCTCATTGTAGCCGGACGTCAGCAAAACCGGCAAGTCGGGCCGGCTATGTCGTGCCTGCTCAGCCAGTTGCAACCCGCTCATGCCACCGGGCATAACAACATCGGTGAACAGCAAATCAATATGACGATCGCTACGCAAGATTTCGAGTGCCGAAGGTCCATCGCTGGCAGAGATCACTTGATAGTTCATATCCGCAAGCGTCGCTTTCACCAACGTCCGAACATCTTCATCATCCTCAACCACCAAAATTACCGCTCCGGTTGCTTCGTCCAATAATTTCCCTTTCCGATTACGCTATCGAGCCATACAGCGCCGTTTATCACGACCTGAATCCGCCGATCGGCACTTGGTATGAC
>JAPYQV010000278.1 GCA_029937205.1 Alphaproteobacteria bacterium | reverse complement strand
CAGCCTGGTAGCGCACTTGTCTGGGGGACAAGGGGTCGTGGGTTCGAATCCCGCCGCTCCGACCATCTTTTTCGGAACTTCATTTCATCACAATCCTGGACCTATCATGAAACTCAGCAGCGACCGTATTTTGACCACGCATGTCGGCAGTCTGCCTCGACCCGGTGGCGTATCGGAATTTCTCCTACAAAAAGAAAATGAGGATAGCTACGACCAGGCGGGTTTTGATGCCTGCATGGCGGACGCGGTCGGCCAGGTGGTCGCGCGCCAGGTCGAGGCCGGTATCGATATCGTCAGCGACGGCGAGATGAGCAAGATCGGTTATGCCACCTACATCAAGGACCGCTATCACGGATTTTCCGGCGATAGTCCGAGGCGTATCCCGGGCGATCTCAAGCTCTATCCGAACTATGTGAAGAAAATCGCCGCGCAGGGCGAGACGCCGAAACTGGCCCGGCCCATGTGCACCGGCGAAATCAGTGTCAAGGATGAAGGCGCACTGACCAACGATATCGAAAATCTGACACGCTCGGTGGCGGCGGCGGGCGCCGTGCAGGGCTTCATGAACGCGGCGTCGCCCGGAGTCATCTCGGTTTTCCAGCCGAATGAGTATTATGCCGATGAAGATCAATATCTGGAGGCCCTGTCGGAGGCTATGCGGGCCGAGTATGAGGCAATCAATGCGGCCGGCCTGGTGATCCAACTCGATTGCCCGGACTTGGCCATGGGGCGCCACACCATGTATTCCGATATCACTGATGCCGAGTTCATCAAACGCGCCGAAGCCCAGGTCGAAGCGCTCAATCATGCGCTGCGCAATATACCGGCGGATATGGCGCGTATGCATCTTTGCTGGGGCAATTATGAAGGTCCCCATGTGTGTGACATCGCGCTCGAAAAAATCATCCATGTGGTGAAGAAGGTGAAACCCCAGGTGCTGTCATTCGAAGCATCAAACCCCCGTCATTCCCACGAGTGGACGGTTTGGCGCGATGCGAAACTGCCGGACGACAAAGTGTTGTTGCCCGGCGTCATCGATTCGGTCTCCAATTTTGTCGAGCATCCCGATTTTGTTGCCGAGCGCATTTGCCGCTTTGCCGATTTTATCGGCCGCGAGCGGGTATTGGCGGGCAGCGATTGCGGCTTTGCCACGTTCGCCGGCTTCGGCAAAATCGATCCGGATATTTGCTACGCCAAACTCAACACATTGGCCGAAGGTGCCGCGATCGCGTCGAAGCGATTGTGGCAATGAACCATGTGTGGCCGATTTTCCCAATTTCATAGCTGGGAAGAAGTTCACGCTTTCCTGAATATCTTCGGGGCGCCGCGTAATTTACCGATGCGTTACAACATTGCGCCGACCCAGGATGCGGCAATTGTTCGCCACGGCCGCCCAGGTAGCAGCGCTGGCCGTTCGCTGGATTTCCTGCGTTGGGGTCTGATCCCATCCTGGGCCAAAGACAATTCCATGGCGGCGCGCATGATCAACGCGCGGGCGGAAACCGTGGCGCAAAAGCCGTCTTTCCGGGACGCCTTTCAGAAGCGCCGCTGCCTTGTACCGACCGACGGATTCTATGAATGGCGCGGCGAGAAGGGTGCCAAACAGCCCTATCGCATTCTCAATCCGGATCGTGGATTGTTCGCCTTTGCCGGTCTCTGGGAGCGCTGGGAGAAGGGCGGCGAGCCGATCGAGAGCTTCACCATCATCACCACGGAGGCCAACAACAAGCTCGCTGCCGTGCACGCACGCATGCCGGTTATTCTTGACCCGGCGGATTTTGAGAGCTGGCTTTCGCCCAATTTGGCCGCCAATGAAGCGCTCGCCTTATTGCGCCCGGCGCCTGACGACGCGGTCGAATTTCACGCTGTCAGCAAACATGTCAACAATGCCCGCAATGACGATCCGGAGTGCATTACACCGCTTCCGGACGGCGGGAAAGATAAATTATAACGCGCCTGGCGCATCCTTGCGCCGGCATATAAAGGGAGGCTAGATAGACCAATGGATGATTCGCAGGCGCAAGAGGCGGCCCGGCTGTTGCACGCCGCGTGGCGTGACACGGCTCTGATCCCGGGATTGCCTGAATCGTGCCGCCCGCAGAATTTGGACGATGGCTATCAAATTCAGGATGCGCTGGAAGCGCTGCACGACGCAGCGGTCGTGGGCTATAAGATCGGCGCGACGAACGAAGCGGCGCAGCGCATTTTCGATGTGGATTCGCCGTTTTTTGGCCGCCTGTTGCAGCCGGCCCTGTGTTCCAGTCCGGCGACGATTCCAGCCGGCAAGGTGATCCTCCACATCATCGAAGCGGAATTCGACTTCACCCTGAAAGAGGATTTACCGCCGCGCGACGGCAGCTATTCCCAGGACGAAGTCATGGCCAGGGTGGAAAACTTGATCCCGGCCATCGAAATTCCCGATTCTCGCTATGAGAACTGGCGCGAGGCCGGCATGGCGCAGCTCGTTGCCGACAATGCGATCGCTTCGCTGTTGGTGTTGGGCGAGCCGGCGCGAAATTGGCGCGCGCTTGATCTTTCGCGCCAATCCGTCGCGGTCAAAGTCAACGGCGAGACGGTTGATGAGGGCTCCGGTGCCAATGTGCTGGGCGACCCGCGCAACGCGCTGACCTGGCTGGCAAACACCCTGTCGGCGCGCGGCATGGGATTAAAGGCCGGGCAGATCGTCACGACGGGCAGTGCGGCAAACGTCATCAAAGTTAATCCCGGTGACACCGTGGTGGCCGATTTCGGTGATTTGGGTGTGGCCGAAGTGCATTTCGGCTGAGGCCGGACATGGCAGAAGGTAAGGCAACCAGTTCAACCGCGTTATTCGAAATCGGCCAGATCGTACATCATCGGCTGTTCGATTATCGCGGCGTGGTGTTGGACGTTGACCCTGATTTTCAGGGCGGCGAGGAATGGTACCTGAAAATGGCCCGCTCGCGCCCGCCCAAGGATCAACCGTGGTACCATCTTTTGGTCGATAATTCCGAGATTTCGACCTACGTGGCGGAGCGCAATCTCGAGCCCTCGCCGGACCTCGGACCGATTCATCACCGCCTGCTTGAGCGCGGTTTGATGCGCTATGAAGATGGCCATTACATCGCGGAGCGCAGGTTGGTCTGAGTTCGCGCCCGCAATAATTCATGTTGCGGCGCAACAACAGGGTGGACATTTGCAAAAATCAGGCAAAGAATAACGCCAATCATCGTTATTGCGCTGCAATATTTTAATCTAATCTGCCCAATCCGCCCAATCCAAATGGAAAGGAACCGACATGTCAGGATACACCCAGGAACGCAGAATAAACGTGCGCGATCTGGCCGGCATGAAAGGCAGCCGGCCAATCGTCAGCCTGACCGCCTATAGCGCGCCGATGGCACGCACCTTGGATCAGCATGTGGACATGATTCTGGTCGGCGATTCCCTTGGCATGGTGGTTTACGGCATGGAGACCACGGTGGGCGTCACGTTGGACATGATGGTGGCGCACGGCGCCGCGGTGGTGCGCGCCACGAAGCGGGCCTGCGTTATCGTCGATTTGCCATTTGGCTCCTATCAGGAATCGCCGGAAGCGGCTTTCCGCGCGGCATCGCGCGTCATGTCCGAGACCGGCTGCAGTGGGATCAAGCTCGAGGGCGGCGTTGAGATGGCGGAGACGGTGCGTTTTCTGGCTGAGCGCGGCGTGCCGGTACTGGGCCATATCGGCCTGATGCCGCAATCCGTCAATGCCGCCGGCGGCTTTGGCGTTCAGGGCAAGACCGACGACAGCGCGCGCAGCATCCGCGCCGATGCCAGCGCCATTGCCGACGCCGGCGCGTTTGCCATCGTCATCGAAAATACGGTGGAGACTTTGGCGCGCTCGCTCAGCGAAGAGCTCAAAGTCCCGACAATCGGCATCGGCGCATCGCCGGCGTGCGATGGGCAAATTCTGGTGACCGAGGATATCGTCGGTTTGGGCGGCGATTTTATGCCGCGTTTCGCCAAGCGCTTTGCCGAACTCGGCGCGGCCCTGGATATCGCCGTCGGCGAATATGCCGACGAGGTACGCGGCCGGCGCTTTCCGGCGGCCGAACATTGCTTCAACCCGCCGGCCAAGGGAAGCGGCGCCAAGCCGCGCCTGGCGGCCGTATCGCCGCAGGCCAAAGGACGGCGCGGCGCCTGACACCATGTCGGCCGGGGACGCGGGAGCGGACGACAAAACAACACCGGTTATTGTTCGAAGCGTCAGCGCATTGCGCGCCGCCGTGGCGGCCTATCGCCGCGCCGATGAACGGGTTGCCTTGGTGCCGACCATGGGGGCGCTCCATAGCGGGCATATGGCGTTGGTCGACGCGGCGCGCGCCGCCAGTCAGCGCATCGTGGTCAGTATTTTTATCAATCCGGCGCAGTTTGCGCCATCCGAGGATCTCGCTAGCTACCCGCGCAGCGAAGCGGAAGATCTGGGCAAATTGGCGGATGCCGGCGTTGATCTCGTGTTCATGCCGGATGCCGGTGAAGTTTACGGCGAGGGGTTTGCCACTTCGGTAACTGTCGCCGGCCCCGGTGACGGTTTAGAGAGCGCCGCGCGGCCGCAGTTTTTCACTGGCGTTGCGACCGTAGTGGCGAAGTTGCTGCTGCAATGCCTGCCTGATGTCGCGACGTTTGGCGAGAAGGATTATCAACAGCTGCAGGTGGTGCGCCGACTGGTGCGGGATCTCGATATCC
>JAPYQV010000277.1 GCA_029937205.1 Alphaproteobacteria bacterium | reverse complement strand
GTTACCAACATTTGCTGCGAAACCACGGCGCGGGAATCGGCGGCGCTGGCCTTCAAGACCGTGATGGTGGAAGACGCCAACGCGGCGCGCAATGATGAAGAGCACATGGCGACGCTCTCGACTTTCCTGCAGGCGATGGGCGATGTGCTGCCGTGCAGCAAGGTCATGGCGGCACTGCGGGCCAGTCGGGCGAGCGCGCCGGAGGAAGCGGTGGAAATCGCCAGTTGATGCGACATGCCAATGCTTGCCTATGGGGCGGGTGCGTGGCAAATTTCATCAAGCATTAAGCGAGTTGTAGCTGCGGAAGTGAGCCACGACAGATGTATTATCGCCGTACGGTAATTTGTGTTTCCTGGTGCTGGTTGTTGCGCTGCACGCGCTTTGGGTTGCGCCGGCGCAGGCGAAGGGAGATGCATCGAGCTTTGTGCAGCAATTGGGCAATCGGGCGATCGGTGTGTTGCAGGATGACGGCAGCACACTGGCCCAGCGCGAAGCGATGTTCCGCGATATTTTAGTTGAAGGCTTCGATCTGAATTTGATCGGACGCTTCGTGCTTGCGCGTTATTGGAAAAAGGCGAGTGAAGAACAGCAAGCCAATTATCTGCGCGCCTTCGGCGAGCTCATTGTGCGCAAATATTCCGCCATGCTGGGCGGCTACGAGGGCGAAGTGTTTACAGCGGTTTCGGAGCAGCCATCGGGCGATAAGGATGTTATGGTGCTTACTCGCATCGACCGGCCGAGGGGACCGCCGATCGAGACCCATTGGCGGGTGCGCGGCAAGGATGGCGAGCAACGTATTATTGATGTCCTGGTCGAGGGAATTAACATGGCGATGACCCAGCGGGCAGAGTTCAAATCGGTGGTAAAACGCCATGGCATTGACGGGCTTATTCAGATTCTTGATGCGCAATCCAGTAAATTGAGCGCCACTGCGGCGGCCAACTAGTGTGGGAAGACATATCATGAAGTTCAGCAAACTGGCCAAACTCGGAATGTAAGCCGCTCTGATGTGCCTGCTCTATGGCACTTCTGCGTCTGTCGTACGCGCCGGTTTTGACACCGGCTGGCAGGCTTATCAGCGCGGCGACTTTTCCGCTGCTTTGGAGGAATGGCAGCCTTTGGCCGAGGCCGGCGACTCCCGCGCCATTTTTAATTTGGGCACCATGTATGATGAGGGTAAGGGCGTTGTCCGCGATCAGGATCGGGCTGTGGAATTATGGGCCGCAGCGGCCGAGAGCGGCTACGCCCGCGCGCAGCACAATCTTGCCAACGCCTTCATTTCCGGCGCTGGCGCGGAGCGCAATTTGGAGCGGGCGGCCCATTGGCTGCATGCGGCAGCGTATCAAGGCTTTGTTAAATCGCAATATACGCTCGGTAAAATGTTCAGCTACGGGCTCGGCGTCCCGCGCGACCACGTCCTCGCTTTTGGTTGGATTGAGAAAGCGGCGATGAGCGGCAACCGGCGTGCCGAGTAAAATTTGGGCAAGATGTACCGTGACGGTGTCGGCACGGAAGCGAGCCTGGAGATGGCAGTCGATTGGTATCGGCGTTCGGCCGAGCAGGGCTACACCAAGGCGCAGGCCAGTCTGGCACGGCGCTATGCCCATGGTGAGGGTGTGGTGCAGGATATGGTGGCGGCATTGTTCTGGATGACCATCGCCGCGGATCAAGGTTTGCCGCGCGCGCAAGTGGGGCGGGCTGACCTGAGCACGGATATGAGCGCAGCGGATATCGCGGCGGCGCGCCAACGCATTATCGAGTGGAAGGCCGGCGCGGATTAATCCCGCTGCTTTGTGCTACCCGGATGGCGCCGCCGCGATGGCGATATCCGAAAGGCGCATGAAGCGGTCGCAGCTATAGGTCTCTTCCATCAGCCCGGCCGTGAGGCAGACAAACGTGATACCGTTTTTGGGATCCACCCAAAACAGGCTTGAGCCTGCCCCCATGGCGCCAAATGTGGCCGGCGTGGCGAGGGCACCGAAATAGGCTGGTATCAGGCCTGTTCCGCGGACGAAAAATCCGAGTCCCAAATTGGCGGGAAATTCCGGCCAGTCGCGCATATCGCGGGCAAAACCATACAGATTGTTTGGCTTGTCTCCGGTGTGTATGCGCGTGGCCAGCGCCAGGGTCGCGGGCGAGAGGATGTCCTTAGCCGTGTGCCCGCCGTCCGGGCGCAGCGCCTCGGCGAAGCGGAAAACGTTCTCCGCTGTACTCACCACGCCGCCTGACGGCATCTCCGCTTCGGCTGCCGGGTCCAACAAAAGCGCGCCGAGGGCTTCCGCGCTCTCAGGCTCAAACATGCCGGGGCGGCGGTCGCGCGTCACCACGGGCACGGCGCGCGGCGACAGATCGTCGCGCATGCGAAGCGCGCTGTCCGCCATGCCGAGGGGCGCAAATATGTCCCGCGCCATGATATCGCGCAGCCTTTGGGTGCCACCATTCAACCGGCGCACCATCTCGCCGATCGCCGCATGGGCCATGATCGGGCTGTAGCTGACGCGCTCGCCCGGCACACTCACCGGCGCCTCGAGACACACCGACGCAACGACATGTTCAAGATCGCCCTGATATTCGAGCGCGACATCGGGGTTTGTCGCCGGCATCCCGGCCATGTGCGAGAGTAATTGCGCCAGGGTGATGTTCATTTTGCCACGGCCTGAGAATTCCGGAATGATTTCGACGACCGGCGTGTTGAGGCGGACATGGCCACGCTCGACCTGCTGCAGGGCAAGACAGGCAATCATGGATTTGCTGATCGAGAAGAGCGCGAAGACATCGGATTTTTGCAGCACGCGGCCGGAATCGCGGTGGGCAAAGCCAAGCGCGGTGTGCAGGAGAATCTCGCCATCCTTGGCGACAATCACCGCCGCGCCGTCTTAGACGTGCTGCGCGATATCGGCGCGGATGGCGTCCACCAGCCGTTCCATTTGCATCCCCCCTTGCGCCGGCGCGCGGTCACAATTTTAGGACAGCCGGATGCCCAGTACAAATTCCACTGACAATTTCCAGTGACAAAAACCAGTGACAAATTCCAAGGTGGGACAGGATTGTGTATGCTGCTGCGGTGTTGCATTTGAATCTCATATTGGGCAATGCGAGCGGCGACGAGATGGCGGAGAAAATCCATCGCCTGTCGCATGCCGGCAATCTCGAGAAAATCGAGCTCAGCGCGGCGGACACGGCGCGCAAGCGCTTGCGCGTGACCACCGACAAGGGCACCGATTGCGCCATCGCACTCAACCGCGACCTCTCGTTGGAGAACGGCTCCGTGATGTTGCTCGACGACGAGCGCGCCATTGTGGTGCGCATGCTGGAGACCGAATGGCTGCGCGTCGCGCCGGCCGATTCCGCGGCGGCGCTGGAACTCGGTTATTTCGTTGGAAATTTGCATTGGCGCGTGCGCTTTCAGGGCGCGGTTCTGGAAATCGCCCTGGAGGGCCCGGAGCAGAATTATCTCGATCGCCTGGCCGCGCATTTGGAAGATGGCCGGGCGCGGCGTATTGACGATGAATGAAGGGCGCACCTTGCTCGCCATGTTGCAGCATGGCGACAGTTTCTTTCCCTCCGGTTCGGTGTCGTTCTCGTGGGGTATCGAAACCCTCGGTGCCGATGGCAGGATCGTCAAAGCGCCGGATGTCGAACGCTTCGTGACCCATCAACTGCGTGGCCGCTGGGCCACTTCGGAACGCCCCGTCCTGTGTGCTGCGCACGCCGCCGGCGGCGATCCGGCACGGGTCCTGGCAGCCGATAATCTGATGGAGGCGAACAGCCTTGCGCATGAGCAACGCGAGGGCTCCAAACGCATGGGCGCGGCCCTGCTTAATATTCATGCCCGCCTCGGAACGGCGGGCGCCAAAGCGTATCAGGCGCGGGTGCGCGCCGGAGAAGCGCCCGGCCATGTCGCGGTTGTTCAGGGCTTGTTATGGGACGCGCTCGGCTTGGATTTGACCAGCGCCTGTCATATGGCGGCACATGGCCTCTCGGTTGGCTTGCTTGGCGCGGCGCTCCGCCTCGGCCTGATCGGCCATGTCGATTGCCAGGCCATTTTGAGCCGCCTCCACGAGACAATCGAAGACATACTGCACGCGCCGGCGCTACCCCTCAGCGCGATACACGCCTATGCGCCGGCGGCCGATATTGCCATGATGCGCCATGAAATTCAGGAAACCCGACTTTTCTCCAATTGACCAATATGTGCCGGGAGATAAACGATGAATTTGACCCCCACGGAACAAGAACGCCTGACGATTTTTAGCGCCGCCCAGTTGGCGCGCGAGCACCGGAAGCGCGGCATCGCGCTCAGCCACCCCGAAGCAATCGCCTATATTTGCGACGAGCTGCTTTATTTGGCGCGTCAGGGCAAAAGCTTGAAAGAGGTGATGGGGCTCGGCTCGCAATTGCTCACCAGCGACGATGTGCTGCCGGGTGTGGCCGAGCTCATCCCGGTCATTCATATCGAGGCGATGTTCCCGGACGGCACCAAACTCGTCACCGTGCACCAGCCTGTTCGCCCCGGTGCCATAGCGCAGCCAGCGCGGGTTTCGGCTGGCGAAGTGATCACGCCCGAGGGTGAGATAGAGCTCAATGCCGGGCGTCGCACGCTCACGCTGACGGCGACCAACAGCGGCGACCGGCCGGTCCAGGTCGGCAGCCATTTTCATTTCTTCGAAGTCAACAAGGCGCTCGATTTCGACCGCGTCGCGAGCTTCGGCATGCGCCTCGACA
>JAPYQV010000276.1 GCA_029937205.1 Alphaproteobacteria bacterium | reverse complement strand
TGGCGGGCATGGTGCGCCTCGGCATCGGCCCGTGGCGGGTCTATCACTACCTGGATGCGCCGGGCATCAAGCAAACCGAATATCGCGGCGAAGCGGAAATTTTCAAAATGACTCTCTGCCTCGCCTGGAACGGCGCCATGCAATGGGAGATCGTCGAGCCCTTGGAGGGGCGCACGATCTACAATGATTTTCTCGATCAGCATGGCGAGGGCATCCACCATGTCGCCTTCGCCGGGCGCGACGACGGCGGCAGCGAAATGCCCTATGACGATCAGATCGCCGAATTCGCCAAGCGCGGCTTTCCGGTGACCCAGTCGGGCCTTCTCAAGGATATTGCGCGCTTCCATTATTTCGATACGGAAGACGCCACCACCACGACGTTCGAAATCTACAACCTGAAGGGCCGCGATCTGCCCGAGCCCGACGAATGGTTCCCCGGCCCGCCGCCTGAATAAGGGCGGCCCGACCCGGACGGACCATGAATATTTCCGACGCATTTTCCGCCCACGCCCGGAATCATCCCGACCATGCGGCGGTCGAGGATGGCGAGCGAATCGTCACATATGCCGAACTTGAAGCACTGGCGACTTGCGCTGCCGTTAATCTGCGCAATGAAGGCATCGTGCCCGGCGATACCGTCGGTCTGGCGCTACCAGATTCGATTGAACAAATCGCGCTCTTGTGGGCGTTGGCGCGTTTCGGGGCGGTGATCTTTCCGATCCATGCGGAACTGTTACGCAGCGAAGATGAAGTCGGGTTGGACCGCCATCAGCTGAGGGTGGTGATTGTGGCGCACGCCACGCCGTCCTTGCCGTCTGGAAGCAATACAATCCCATTGACGGCTCTATTCAGAAACAGCACCGAAGCACCATCTCAAGCGGCTGCGCCTGGCGGGCAAGACCCGCTCTATTGTGCTCAATCCTCGGGCACGACCGGCACACCCAAGACGTTCTTGATGAGTCACAACCAGGTTATCGGTTCGTTTCAGAGCGATGAAGAATTCTTGCGCTGGACTGCGGCGGATCGCTATATCGCTCTCATCGGGCCGAGCTTCCCGGTTGGCTGCAGGCTTTGCTTTGCCGCGCTGTTCGCCGGCGCGACGGTGATTATCAATCGAACAACCTATGTCGAAGAATTGGTTCGGCTGATCCGGAACAAGCGCGTTACGGTGGCCAGCCTCACACCCGTACACCTCCGCCCGATATTGAATTTTGCCGCCGGCAAAGAGCCGCTGTTCCCGCTGATGCGATCATTGCGCGTGGTGACGGCCGGCGTGACGGCCGGCGTGACGGCCGGCGAACGGCATCTCGCGCGCCGCCATGTAACGCCGAACGTCGTCATCGTTTACGGTTGCAACGAACAGAGTTGGATCGCCGCCGCCACCCCCGCCGATCAGGATGCCGAACCGAATTCGGTCGGCCGACCCGTCGCCGGTGTCCAGGTGGAGATTGTCGACGAGGATAATCAAGCCCTGCCGTTCGGTGCTGTTGGGCGCCTCCGCGTGCGCTCGGATCATATTGCGACAGGCTATCTCAATAACCCGGAGGCTGATGCCCGCGCCTTTCAGGGCGGCTGGTTCTATCCCATGGACCTCGCGGCAATAAACCACGACGGCTATATATTTTTAAAAGGCCGCGCCGACGACCTGATCAACGCCGATGGCATCAAATTCTATCCGATAGAAGTCGAAACCGTTCTCCTCACCCACCCCGCCGAGCGCGAAGCGGCGGTCTTCGGCTGGCCTCACCCGATGCATGGCCAGATCGCCGTGGCGGCGGTGACCACAAGCGCGCAGGTGACAGACAAAGATATCAAGGCTTTTTGCCGCCAACACCTGGCGCTTTACAAAGTCCCGCAGCTCATCATGCGGCTGGCGGAATTGCAGCGCAATGAAATGGGTAAAATTATCAAAGAACCTTTAAAGGAAAAATTTCGGCAGAAGATCGCTGAACGCCCCGAAGAATTCTGAAGTGCGGCCAGTGATAGCCGGCAAATGAAGTACCGAGCGTCATCCGGTCGTGCCATTCATCGGGTTGGCTGTCAAAATGCGCGCATGAACATCACTGAGGCCTTTGCAGCCCACGCCCGGAGCCGTCCCAACCATGCGGCGGTCGAGGACGGCGAGCGGATCGTCACATACGCCGAACTTGAGGCACTGGCCGACTGTGCTGCCGCCAACTTGCTGAAGGAAGGCATCGCCCGCGGCGACATCGTCGCCCTGGCGCTGCCGGATTCCATCGAACATGTGGCGCTGTTATGGGCGCTGGCGCGAATTGGTGCCGCCGCTTTTCCGATTAATATGGATTTGTTGCGCAGCGAAAACGAAGTAGGGCTCGGCGGGCATCAGCTCAAATCGGTGATTGTGGCACAAGATGCGCCGACGGCACTTTTGACCACAAACGTCACCTTACTGAAGAATTTATTTGTCCCTGTTGGCAATTCGGAGCTTCCTGCAGCGGCGGCGGGTGGCCGGCAGCCGCTCTGTTGCGTGCAGTCATCGGGCACCACCGGCACGCCCAAGACCTTCGTCAAAAACCACGCGCAGATGATCGCATCGTTTCACAGCGAGACGCCGTCCCTCTGTTGGACGGCGGAGGACCGCTATCTGGCGCTCATCAGGCTGAGCTTTAGTGCAAGCTCAAGAAACTGCCTGGCCGCACTCTTTGCCGGGGCGACGATCATTCTCGATCATTCAAAGACCGCCGATGAATTGAACCGCGCGATACGCGATAGGCGCGTGACGGTGACCACGATGACGCCGCTTCATCTCAGGCCCATGCTGGCCTATGCCGCCGGCAACGCGACATGCTATCCATTGTTACGTTCCTTGCGCGTGGTGACAGCGGCCATAACAGCCGAGGAGCTTGCGCTGGCACGCGAACGTCTGACGCCAAATGTCGTTATCGTCTATGGCGCCAACAAACTGAGCTGGATTTCTGTCGCTTCCCCAGCCGACCAGGACGCCTATCCCGGCACGGTCGGTCTTCCGGTCCCCGGTGTCGAGGCCGAGATCGTCGACCATGATCGACAGCCCGTGCCCCCCGGCGAAGTCGGGCTTCTCCGCCTGCGCTCGGACTGCGCCGCGACCGGGTATCTCGACGACCCGGTCGCCGATGCCCGTAATTTTCAGGACGGTTGGTTTTATCCCATGGACCTCGCGACAATAAACGACGACGGCTACATATTTCTTAAAGGCCGTGCCGACGATTTGATTAGCGTCGACGGTATCAAGTTCTACCCTGTCGAAACCGAAGCGGTTCTTTTGCGGCATCCGGCGGTGCGCGATGCGGCGGTTTTCGGTTGGCCGCATCCGCTACAGGGCCAGGTGACCGTGGCCGCGGTGACCACCGACGCGCCGGTAACGCGCCGCGGCATCAAGGCTTTCTGCGTCCGCCATCTGGCTCCTTACAAGGTGCCGCGAATCATCATGCTGTTGGATGAAATGCCGCGCACCTCGACCGGAAAAATTCTCAAACGCCGCTTGAAGGAAAAGCTGCGGCAGAAGATCGCAGAGCGTCGCGCGAAATTCTGAATTGTGCTGGCTGTCAAAGCCATATTTTAGCCGGTATTCTCTTGCCAATCCGGCCCTCTCAGGCTACCCCATTCACAACCTATCAACCCGGCTTTGAACGGAGGACGGCATGAGCATTCGTGTGGGGATTAATGGCTTTGGCCGGATTGGCCGCAACATCTTGCGCGCCATCCACGAATCGGGGCGGGATGATATCACTGTCGTCGCGCTCAATGATTTGGGGCCGGTCGAGACCAACGCCCACTTGCTCAAATATGATTCGGTGCACGGCCCCTTTGCCGGCGATATTTCGGTCCAGGGCAATGTTCTCGATATCGGCGGCGGGCCGATCCAGGTGCTTGCCGAGCGCGATCCGGCCAAGCTGCCGTGGGGCGATCTCGGCATCGATGTGGCGCTCGAATGCACCGGCATTTTCAGCAAACGCGACGATGCGGCCAAACATCTGGCGGCGGGCGCGCGCAAGGTGCTGATCTCGGCGCCTGGGCAGGATGCGGATATGACCGTCGTTTATGGCGTCAACCACCACAAGCTGACGGCCGCCCATGAAGTCGTCTCGAACGCGTCGTGCACGACCAACTGCCTCGCCCCGGTGGCGAGCGTGATAAACGAGGCGTTCGGATTCGAGCGCGGCTTCATGACCACGATACATGCCTACACGCTCGATCAATCGATCCTCGATACGCTGCACAAGGATCTGCGCCGGGCACGCGGTGCCGGCACCTCGATGATCCCGACCTCAACCGGCGCGGCGCGCGCGGTCGGCCTGGTACTGCCGGAACTGCAAGGCAAGCTCGACGGGACGGCCATTCGCGTGCCGACGGCCAATGTGTCGATGATCGACCTCACGGTGGTCACCAAGCGTGCGACGTCGGCTGAGGAAATCAACGCCGCCATGAAAGGCGCCGCCGACGGCCCGCTGAAAGGCGTGCTCGGCTTTACCGACGAGCCGCTGGTATCGGTTGATTTCAACCACAATCCGGCCTCCTCGACGTTCGATTCGAGCGGTACCACGGTGATTGACGGAAATTTCTGCCGTGTGCTCGCCTGGTATGACAATGAATGGGGCTTTTCCAACCGCATGGGCGATGTCGCCGCCGTGCTCGGCGGGCTGTGAGCGCCTTTCGCACACTCGATGACCTCGACGTCGGCGGCAAAAAAATCCTGGTCCGCGTCGACCTCAACGTGCCAATTGCCGAAGACGAAGTAAGCGACACCAGCCGAATC
>JAPYQV010000275.1 GCA_029937205.1 Alphaproteobacteria bacterium | reverse complement strand
TGTCGTAAACCACTGGCAGGTGCCCGGCTGCGGCAAGTGCCTTGCACGCGTAACTGCCGATGTAGCCCGCGCCACCGGTGACCAGGTCCTTTGCCATGGCCGCCGCCGATCCTTCGCTAAATCTTGACTGGGTCCCCGATGGAAATGGTGCGTCGGATTGCTTCCTGACGCAGGCCAAGAGCCATCGGGCGAACCACCCCCGGAATTACCGAGACGTTATACATTTCCCAGACGGCACCTTCGAGGCGCACCCATTGCACCAAGTCGCCGGTGTTTAAATCCACGACAAACACGCCGCAGCGCGGCTCAACCTTGCGCTTGGTCAAATTATCATCGAGATCGAGGCCCGAGAAGGTCCGATTCTCCCGGCATTTCGACATGCCGATGACGGCGAAGTCGTTGATGAAAGCGAGGCCGCGCATATAGCCGGGGCAAAATGCGATCGGCTCGAATTTGCCGCTTTTGACGTCGACCGTGCCAAAATACCCGGTGCCGGAATTGAGCACATAGAGCTTGCCGCGATACATGCGCGGCGAATGCGGCATGGAGAGTCCGGAGAGCACCACTTCGCTGCTCTCTCCACATCGATGATCACGCCTCCATCCTGGCGATGCTCGCGCCAGCCGTCAGCGGCATCCGAGAGGCCGATCGAGGTAACATATTTAGGAGAGCCGTTCTCCATCGCCATACCGTTCAAATGGCAACGGTCTTCTGCAGCCAGTTTGGAGATGTGTTTGGGCTTCCACACCGGCGCAAAACTATGGGTGTGGCTTACCGTCGACAGGCAACAGAACAGGGTGTTGACGAAAATGATGCGGCCATGCTTGTCGATGGCAATATCGTGAATATCTATATCGCCGGTGATGTAAGACACCTGCGGCACATAGAGACGATCGAAACCGTCGCGCTTCTGGCCCGGCGCCAGCACGTTGTGGAATTGCCAGAGCTGGTAGAGCGAACTCGGATACATTGAATCCTTATCCGCATAGAGACCCATGCAACGATTAAAGGTGTGCTCGTAGAGCGAAATCTTGCGATCCTCGCGCAGGCCAAGGAGGAAAACCTTGCCAACCAGATAGGTGGTAAAGGCGAGGCTGGCGTTCTGATCGGCCAGCCAATTGGTGAACTGGCGCGAGGCCATGATTTCGATCTTGCCCTGCTTGCCGGCAGGCGCCGCCTGCTTTGCTTGCTGCTGGCCGGCCGGTCTCGCGCCACCAGCTTGTCCACGCACCGCTTGCTGGCGTAATGCCGCCGTTGACGGCACCGTTATATTTTTCCGCCTGATTTCGGCGCGCCTTTTTTCTCAGCCATTACCAATTCCTGTCCGATTTGAAACAAATAAAATTCGCTTTGTGGACAGAACACCTAAAATTGCATCTCTCTTGTCGGACCTTGCCCGCCTTGTTAGAACCGCCAGGCTTTTCGACATAGCAGATCAACGACCATCAATAGCCGGGAGTACCGCATGACGAATGACCCGTTCGAGCCATTTTTGGATCTCACAGAGCGGCCGGAAATCGTCGAGGAATTCAATATTGAGGCAGGCTGGCGCTTTGCCTTGGCGCGGCGCGCGCTGTTCGCCGAATTGGATGCCCTGAGCCACCTCAACCACACTACCTTCTTGCGCTATTTCGAAGATGCCCGCATTGGCTACATGATGCATCATGGCCTACCGGCACCGGGGCCGGATTCGCTAGGCTGTGTGTTGGCACGCCTGGAAGCGGACTACAGGCAGCCTGTCTTTTTTGACGAACGGCTAATAATTACCGTACGCACTGCAAAAATCGGAAATACCAGTATGGCCCTCGAATATGGCGCCTGGAGCGCGGAAAAAGGCCTCGCCTGCCAATCCACCTCTCTCCTCGTTCTGGTGGTAACAACCACCGGTGAAAAGCAACGCATTTCGGATAGCATGCGCGCCTCCATTGCCGCCTTTGAGGGTCGTGAATATTAGTGTTCTAATGCGGCCACGAGCCACCTAAGGAGAAAGCGACATGGCGGAAAGCATTGCTTTTTTAGATGATGAATTTGTTCCCATAAGCGAAGCTAAGATTTCCATACTGGAGCCGACGTTCACCAAGAGCGATGTGGTCTACGACACACTGTCTTCATGGCAAGGCCACATATTCCGGCTGAATGAGCATTTAGAGCGCTTTCAAAATTCCTATCGCGCCATGCAGTTGAATCCGCCCTATCCGCTGGAAGAAATCCGCCGCATCGTTGCTGAATGCATTGAGCGCTCGGGCTTTGAAGATACCTGCGTCACCTTGATGGCAACGCGCGGGCCGTTTATCGATCTGGCCGACCGCGATATTCGCAAATGTAAGAACGGCCTCATCGCCGTCTGCGTGCCTTATTATTGGGTGCTCGGCGAAGACAAACAGACCAACGGCGTCAATATGGTGATCACAGAAAATCAGCGCGTTCCGGCCGGCGCCATAGATGCGCGGGTAAAAAACTTCAACTGGATGGATCTGACGCGGGGTTTGCTTGAAGCTTATGAGAAGGGCGGCGATTCGGCGCTGTTGTGCACGCCGGACGGTTTTCTTTCCGAGGGTCCGGGTTTCAATATTTGGCTCGCCAAGGATGGCAAACTCTTCACTCCGCGCGGCAATTTACTTGAAGGTATGACGCGGCGCTCGGTGTTTGAATTGGCCAAGGAAATGGGCGCCATGCCGATCGAAAAACCGCTCACTCCGGATGATCTGCGCAGCGCGGACGAAGCCTTCACCAGCACCACGGCAGGCGGCATCACACCTGTCACGCAAGTGGATGGCAAAACCCTCGGCAATGGCGCGCCCGGCATTTTGACCACACGCCTGACGGACGAGTATTGGCGCCGCCGCGAAGCCGGGTGGCACGGCACACGGGTCGAAGATGTCCTGCAAGAGCGCGACGTCGCGTAACCAACAACAACCAACGGGAGACGATAAAAATGCCCAGCGAAATGTTTGAAAAAGGCCTCAAGATTCGCACCGAAGTTCTCGGCGAGGAATATGTCAATCGCGCCCTCAAGGGCGCAAACGAATTCAATCAGGACTTTCAGGAGTTCATGACAGAATATTGCTGGGGCGCAGTATGGGGACGCCCCGGCCTCAACCGCAAACAACGCAGTCTCAACAATCTCTGCATGCTCGCCGCGCTTAACCGGCCGGCCGAATTCGAAACGCATTTCAGGGGCGCATTCACGAACGGTTGTTCGGTCGAGGAAGTCAAGGAAACGCTGATGCAGATCGCCATCTATTGCGGTGTACCGGCAGCGGTCGAAGCGTTTCGCATTGGGCGGCGTGTGATGGACGAGATGGAAGCCGCGAAAGCAAATGGTGATGACTGAGCAATTGTTGGGCTTTATCGGCCTTGGCAATATGGGTGGCCCGATGGCCGCCAATCTGTCGGCGGCCGGCAATGCGCTTATCTGCTATGACGCTACCGGCTCGGCGGAACGCGCACCCAACGGTGCAGTGCATGCGACTGACGTCGCCGAAGTTGCGCAGAAAGCGGCCATTGTTTTTCTCTGCCTGCCCGATGGGCCAATCGCGAATACGGTGTCAGGCGAATTGATGTCGGCGCCAGGGCGTATTGTCGAAGTGGTTGTCGACAACACCACATCAGGCGCCAGCGAAGCGCGTGCCACCCATGAAATGCTGTCTGAGGCCGGCATCGCTTATGCCGACGCGCCGGTGAGCGGCGGCGCCTCGGGAGCCCGAGCCGGCACCCTGGCGATGATGGTGGCCGCACCAGCGGATCTGTTTTCCCGCCTTGAGCCGCTGCTTCGCCCGATGGCTAAAAATGCCCGCCATGTCGGAACTGAGCCCGGCCAAGGCATGGCAATGAAATTGTTGAACAATTTTCTTTCCGGCATGGCGATGGCGGCGACCAGTGAGGCAATGGCCTTTGGCGCCCGCCAAGGGCTCGATATGGCGACGATCATCGATACCGTCTCAGTCTCAAGCGGCACCAACACCGCCATCACCGACAAATTTCCAAATCGCATTCTCAGCGAAAGTTTCGATTCCGGATTTGCCACTCGCCTGATGACCAAGGATTTGCGGCTCTATGTGGATAGCTGCAAGGAATTGGACGCGCCATGCCTATTGAGCGAAACTCTACTCGATCAAGTGTGGGGACAAATGCTGGCGGAAAAACCGGCTTCGGATTTCACCGAGATTTACCCCTTCACTCTGATGCGAGACAAATAGGTATATCAGCGTGGGCGAAACAAACACGGCGCGACACTATTACGTGACTGAAGGCCTGTTCGGAGAACAACCGATCTGGCGTGTGGTGCGCGGCGAGACCAATGCGCGCGGCATGGAGATGCTTTCCTTCGTTTGCGGATGTGCGACACGGCGCGGCGCGCTCTCCATGGCCCGTGCGATGAGTGAATATCGCGAGTGCCAGGATACGCAGATTGCTGTACGCCCCCGAGATGGGTCTGGGCGCGCAGGTCGCGCCGTTGCGCCCGCGCCGCACGCAGAAGGTATCCAGATTAAGCCGGTGTGTTGATGCGGCAAGTAAAATGCCTGGCCAACTCATGCAAACAAATCTGGAATCCGAACGCGACGAGCAGCGGCGTTGGAAGCTGCGTCCGCGGTTCTCGGACTTGAACATATTCGATCAATTGGTTGCGAATGAATTTCTGACAAATGATGAGCGAAAGCAGCGGCAAGGAAAAGCGCTGTCCGATATCTTGCGATTCTCTGCAAATCAAGTTCCTTACTATCGAAAATTATTTGCGCGCCTCAATTTGAACCAAGGGGCTGT
>JAPYQV010000274.1 GCA_029937205.1 Alphaproteobacteria bacterium | reverse complement strand
TCTCCGCACCATGATCGTCGGCATGGAGTGCCTGAAGACCGGTGTCACCAATGTGCTTGATGACGTTCTCGAAATGCCGACCCAGGATTTGGACCAGCTCGAAGCGACATTCCAGGCCTATGACGATCTCGGCATGCGTGCCAACCTCTCCGGTCACATCATCAACAAGCCGTTCAGCGATACCATTCCTTTTTCCGATGAATATTTACCCGATGATTTGAAGGCCAAGGTCTCGGCATCGGTGCCGCCAACGACCAAATATTTTGTCGAGCTCGCCGAGGAAGCGGTATCGCGCTTCCACAATAAAAAGGGCCGCTTGCGGTACGTCGTCGCACCTTCCGGTCCGCAGCGCTGCACCGACGACATGCTGGTCGCCGCCTATGAGCTCGCCGACAAGCACGACATGGCCTACCACATCCATATTCTGGAAACCAAGGTTCAGGCTGTGACCGGGCACGAGTTCTACGGCAAGACCTTGATCGGCCACATGAACGCTATCGGCGCGCTCGGTCCGCGCACGACGATTGCGCACTCCATCTGGGTGACGGACGAAGACATCGCCATGATGGCGGATGCCGGTTCGACCGTGGTACACAACGCCATCTCCAACCAGAAGCTTGCCGCCGGCATCATGCCCTACCGCAAATTGATGGATGCGGGCATCACCATCGGTCTCGGTTCGGACGGCATTTCGACCAATGATACGCCGCGTATTTTCGATGTGATGAAAGCGGCGGCGCTGCTGCATAAGGTCTCGACGCCTGATTTCCCGCACGGGCCGTCGGCCAGCGAGATGCTCCACGCCGGCACCATCAACGGCGCCCGCACCGCGATGATCGATGGCGATACCGGATCGCTCGAAACCGGCAAGAAGGCCGATCTTTTGATCCTCAACATGAAGACGCTCAATTTCACGCCGCTCAATGACGTGCGCAACCATCTGGTCTATTGCGAGAACGGCACCTCGATCGAAAAGGTCATGGTGAACGGCGAGATCGTGGTCGAAGATAATCGTTTGAAACGGGTCGACGAAGCGGCGCTGTTGGAAGAATTGCGCGGCTACCTGCCGGAGTTCCAAAAACAGCATGCGCAATTGGAAGCGCTCAACAGCGCTTTTCGTCCGGCCTTCGAGCAGATTCACAAACGTTGTTGCGGGCATGATCTGGGTATCAACCGGTTCTCGCGCCCGCCCAGCGAGTGGTATCAGGCATAGGGGAGACAGCACATGGATATCATTCTGAAGAACGCCAATGTGGCGCATCGCGACGAGCCGGTGCGAAACGCCGATATCGCCATCAAGGGCGATACGATTGTCGCAGTGGAGGCCAGTATCGAGGCCGAGGCCGGGCAGGTGATCGAATGCGGCGGACGGCTGGTGAGTGGCTCGCTGATCGATTCCCATGTCCATCTCGATGCCGTGCTGGCGGCGGGGCTGGAGCGCGACAATCAATCCGGCACCCTGCATGAAGGCATTGAAATCTGGACCGATTTCAAGGGCAAGCGCACCATCGAGGCGATCAAGCAGCGGGCGCGCCGCGCGATCGATTGGGAAGTGGCGCAAGGCGCCGGTTTTATCCGCAGCCATGCCGATGTTTGCGACGATGCGCAGCTTTCTACCCAGGCACTGCTTGAGCTGCGCGATGAGATGCGCGACCGGGTCGATATTCAGATCGTCGCCTTCCCGCAAGTTGGCATCAAATCCTTTCCCGGCGGCGAGAAGCAGATGCGCGACGCGCTCGATATGGGTGCCGATGTGGTCGGCGGCATCCCGCACAATGAAGTCACCCGCGAGGCCGGCGTCGATAGCGTCATGTTCATTTTCGACGAGGCCGAGAAGCGCGGCTTGAAGATCGATGTGCATTGCGACGAGGTCGATGACAGCCACGCGCGTTTTCTTGAAGTCATGGTCGAACAAACGTTCAAGCGCGGCATGGGCGCGCAGGTGACGGCGAGCCATTGTGTCGCCATGCACTCCTACAACAACGCCTATGCCTACCGCCTGATGGGTTGGATCGAACGTTCCAAACTGAACGTCACCGCCAACCCGTTCGACAACATCATCCTGCAGGCGCGCGAGGACAGCTATCCCAAGCGGCGTGGCATGACGCGGGTGAAAGAGCTGCTCGCAGCCGGGGTGAATGTCGGCATCGGTCATGATTCGATCATGGACCCGTGGTACCCGCTCGGGCGCGGCGACATGGTCGAGGCGGCATCGCTCGCGTTGCATGTGTGTCAGATGTCGGGCGTGAAGGAAATCGATACCTGCTTCGACATGATCACCTGGCGCAATGCGCACAATCTCGGGTTGGAGAATTATGGCGTGACGCCCGGCGCGCAGGCCGATCTGGTGGTGTTTGACGCTGCCAGCAAGGCCGATGTGCTGCGCATCAATCCGGCGTGCACCCACGTCTTCAAGCGCGGCCGGCTGGTCGCCGAAACCAAGCCGGCCGAAAGCACGGTGATGGGTGGCGCGGTGAATTTCACGCGTGGCAATTGAGGGCAAACTTGTGGATTTGATCGTTAAAAACGCCAATCTCTGGCGCGGCGATGGCACGCGCGATCTTTATATTGCGGACGGGCGCTTTGTCGCGCCGCCGGAGGATGGCAAAACAAATGGTGCCGAGACCATCGACGCGGCGGGGCGTCTCTGTGTCGCCGGTTTTGTCGAGCCGCATATTCATCTCGACAAGGCGCTGATCAATGAGGATGTGCGGCCCAACGTTTCGGGCACGCTCGACGAGGCGATCGAAATTATCTGGGAGCGCAAACGCGCCTATACGGTGGAAGAGATCGCCGAGCGCGCCGGGCGTGTCATTCGCTCGGCCCTGGCCAACGGCGTGACGCGCATCCGCAGCCATGTCGATGTCGATAATATCGGTGGCCTGCGCCCGCTCGAAGGTGTAGCCGAGGCGCGCCGGCGCCACAGCGACGTGATGGATATTCAGATCGTCGCGTTTCCGCAGGAAGGCATTCTCAAGAATGGCGGCACCGAGAAGCTGATGTGGCAGGCCATGGAGGCGGGCGCCGATGTGGTCGGCGGCATGCCGTTCAATGAGAAACATCCGCAGGACAGCGCGCGCCATATTAGCATCGCTTTCGAGATCGCCAAGGCGTTCGATGCCGATATCGACATGCATGTGGACGAGACAGACGATGTCGGCGCGCGCACCCTGGAAATGCTGGCGGAGCAAACCATGGAGCATGGCTGGCAGGGCCGGGTGACGGCGGGGCATACCTGCGCGCTGGCCGGATATTCGGAGGATTATGCCAATGCGGTCATTGCACTGGTGCGTGAGGCTAAAATCCACATGATCACCAACCCGGCGACCAATCTCATGCTGCAGGGCCGCCTCGATGCCCAGCCCAAGCGGCGCGGCATTACCCGGGTGAAGGAGCTCTTGGCCGAGGGTATCAACGTGTCGTTCGGCCAGGATTGTGTGAAGGATACGTTCTACCCCTTTGGCCGCGTCGATCCGCTCGAAGTGGGCTTGATTGCCGCCCACGCGGCGCATATGAGTATGCCGCAGGAAATCGAGCAGGTGTTCGACATGCAAACCAACGCTGCGGCAAAGGTCATGCGCCTTGCGGATTATGGTTTCGAGCCGGGCTGCACCGCAGATTTGGTGATACTGGACGCCGGCAATGCTTCCGAAGCACTGTGCAAACAGGCGGTACGTAGCGCCGTCATAAAGAACGGACGCGTCATCGTCGAAAATGAAACACGGCAAGACTGGCGCTGGACGCCTCAAGAATAAACCACAGAATACGCCACAGAATAAACTAAGGAGAGAGCGAAGCATGGCAATCGATGTCGCCAAAATTGAAATCAAGAGTGTGTCCGACGCGAGCGGGCTGGATGAACTGATCACTTCGGGCCGCATGGCGGCCAACGATATTGTCGCCGTTATAGGCAAAACCGAAGGCAATGGTGGCGTTAACGATTTTACCCGCATCCTCTCCGATCAGGCGTATCGCGCGGTGCTGATGAAGCACGGCACGCGCAGCGAAGCCGAGATCAAGGAAGTCCCCATGGTCTGGTCGGGCGGCTGTGACGGCATCATCACACCACATGCCACCGTGTTCTCGCGCAACGGCGAAAGCGGCGTGGCCGGACAGTCGCGCCTCGCCATGGGCACGGCCATGAGCGAGATCATATTGCCGGAGGATATCGGCCGCCCGGCGATGGTCGAAACGGTTGCCGCCGGCGTGCGTTTGGCGATGCAGGACGCCGGCATCACCGATGTTAAAGACGTGCACTATGTGCAGACCAAAACGCCGCTTTTGACCATCGATGGTATTCAGGAAGCGCATGGCCGGAGCCAAAGCGTGACCTGCGAGGTCCATGATTCCATGGGTGTCTCGAACGGCACCACTGGCCTCGGTATCGCTGTCGCTTTGGGCGAGGTGGAGATGCCGGCGGCAGAAGAGATTTGCCGCAATCTCGATCTTTACTCCTCGGTTGCCTCGTGTTCCTCGGGCGTCGAGCTCGACCGGGCGCAGATCGTGTTGTTCGGTAACCGCGATGGTGCCGGCGGGCGCTTTCGCATCGGCCACAGCGTGATGCGCGATGCCCTCGACATGGATGGCATCTATGAATCGATCCGCTCGGCCGGTTTGGATTTGTCGGAGCGCGCGCGGTCCGAGGATCTCGGCGGGAAATTGGTCAATTGCTTTATCAAGTGCGAGGCCGACCCCGGCGCCAAATTGCGCAACCGGCGCCAGATCATGCTGGATGATTCCGATGTCCATCACCACCGCCATTCGAAA
>JAPYQV010000273.1 GCA_029937205.1 Alphaproteobacteria bacterium | reverse complement strand
GCGCGGTGATGAGCATCCACGGCCTGGTGAACACGGCTCTCTTGGACATCGGCATTGTGGACGAGCCAGTGAAATGGTTGATTTTCTCGGATTTCGCCGTGCATCTCGGGCTACTCGGGCAGTATTTCCCGGCCATGGTGTGGCCCATATTTCTCTCGATATCGCTGATCGATAATGAATATTTGGAAGCCAGCAAGGATCTTGGCGGCAATCGCTGGCGCACGCTCTATCACATAATATTGCCGCTTTCGCTGCCCGGCATCGTCGCCGGCATCGTCTTCTGCTTTGTGCCCATGCTCGGCGATACAGTGGTGCCGCAGCAGATGGGCGGCGGCAACGTGCTGATGATCAGCCACAATGTTTACAACATGATCGGCGCGCGAAATTTCACCATGGCGGCGGCGTTGGCGACAATTGTCCTGGCCATCATGTTGGCATTTCAAATGTGCCTGTGGGCTGCGCTCCGGCCCATGGGCGGCCTCGCCAACGTGTTTGCGAGCCTCAACCGATGACGGTCCGCTCCGATATATCCGTCGTTGCGGTGAGCCGCATGCCGCTCGGCGCGCGCATCGCCGAATATTGGTCGGCCTGGGGCTCGGCGGCGCTCGGCTATGCTGTTCTCGGCATCATCTATTTTCCCATTCTGTGGCTGATCATCCTGTCCGTCAGCGCCGAGCCGCTTACCGGCTTTCCCGGCGATTGGACGCTGCAATGGTATGACGACATGTTTTACGGCTCCGGCCAGCGCGAGGGCGAGGCTTACGGCGGCAATTTCCGCATTGTAAAGCCGTTGCTGTTGAGCCTGTTGCTTGCCGCCATCACCTCGATTGCCTGCATGGCGGCCTCGCTCGCGGTCGGTTCCGTGTTGCCGCGCATTCGCCGGCGCGGTCCGTTCCTGATGACGTTCCTGATGCCGCTGATGGTGCCCGGCATCGTTGCCGGCATGTCGATCTTCCTGTTCTTCCGCGTCGGGCTGCATTTCAAAATGGGCCTCTGGTCGCTGGCGCTGGCGCATTTCATCTGGGCCTTCCCGTTCGCGCTCTTGGCCATGATGGTCGTCGCCTCGCGCTTCGATCAACGCCTACTCGAGGCCGCCTCCGATCTCGGCGCAAGCAAATGGGAGCGCTTTTGGCAGATCGAAGTGCCGATTCTCAAACCGGGCATTTTTGCTGCCGGATTTTTTGGCTTCCTGCTGTCTTTTAACGAATTGCCGTTCAGTATTTTCATGCGCGCCGGCCAGACCACCTTGCCGCTCTATCTCTGGATTCAGTCCGGCGCGCACAACACCTCGGTGCCGCTAATTTTCGCGATGAGCACCTTGATCACCATCGCCAGCATATTCCTGACCTTTGTCGCCATCCGGGTCGGCTTTAGCGAGAAAAAATGAGGGAGCTAAATTTGAGTGACGTAGCGCGCGGCGCATCGCAAGCGCCCATACTTGAAGTGGTTGATGCCACCCATCGCTTTGGCGACGTGGTGGCATTGGACAATGTCTCGTTGACGGCCAGGCGAGGCGAATTTTTAACGCTGCTCGGCGAAAGCGGGTCGGGCAAAACGACGCTGCTCCGGATCACCGCCGGATTGGAGCGGCCAACGCGTGTCGGCCGTATCTCGATTGACGGCGAAGACGTGACCCACGTGCCGGCCGACAAACGCAACTGCACCACCGTGTTCCAGCACTATGCGCTGTTTCCCCACATGAGCGTTGGCCAGAATATTGAATATGGTTTGCGTCTCAGAGGGGAGAGCGGGGGCGCGCGGCGCAAGAATGCCGAGCGCGCGCTTGATATGGTGCGCCTCACCGGACTCTACGACCGCCGCGTTCATCAGCTCTCCGGCGGACAGCGCCAGCGCGTTGCCCTGGCCCGGGCGATCGTTACCGAACCGGCCATCCTGCTGCTCGACGAGCCACTCGGCGCGCTCGATGAAAAACTCCGCGTCGATATGCAGGTCGAGCTCAAGGATCTGCACGAACGCCTCGGCATAACGTTCGTTTACGTCACCCACAGCCAGGAAGAAGCGCTCACCATGAGCGACCGCATCATCCTGATGCAACGCGGCGAAATCATTCAAGAAGGGCCGCCGACCGATCTCTTTGACCGCCCCATAAATCAATACGTTGCCGATTTCATGGGAGTGGAAAACCTTCTCGAAGGAACATTGGAAGCGGTGTCCGGCGAGCGTGCCAAGGTGCGCATTGGCGAGCAGTCGCTGGGTGGCATTTGGAGTGGCGGCGATGTCCAGGCCGTGGGCAGTCGGGTTTGTCTCGCCGTGCGTGCCGAACGTGTGCGCCTCAGCAATAGCAATACCGGCGGTGACGGCCAGGACGATGGCATCAACCGTCTTCCGTGCCGCTCAGGTGCGACCATCTATAAAGGCAAATATGTTGATCGCACGCTCGACACACAAATCGGCCAGATCAAGGCGCGCATCTGGGACCGGGACGCCGACCTTGCCGACCTGGCGTCGCTGTGGTGGCGCGAGGATGAATGCGCCGTCACTCAAGTGATAAAAGCGATAGAAGCCTGAACGCCGCGGTTAGTCGATCGGACAGCCTGGCTTACGTGCGCCGGCAAGATATTCGTCGATCAATTCCACAAACCGTGCCTGTCCGAAGCTTTCCCAGTGGCCGCCATGCACGGTCTCGACCTTATAGCCGCGCAAGCGCTCCATGCTGGCGGCGTAATCCTCCAACACCGAGTGATAAAGCGAATCGTACAGTAGGCCGTCATAGACCACGTCGCCCGAGAACAGGGTGGCGGTGGCGGATTCCCAGAGGGCGATACCGCCCGGCGAGTGGCCGGGCAGGTGCAGTACTTCAAACTGCCGGTCGCCGAGGTCGATGACGTCGCCGTCGGCCACCAGGCGGGTCGGTGGCGCGGCGGTGATGGTATAGGCATCGGGGTCGAAATCGGCAAACGGCGCAGCGGTGAATATATCCGCGCTGACATAATCCGAGATCACCGTATTGTCGCGCGTCGGCACCGTCATGATATCCGCTTCGGCCGCGTGCATGATCCTGTTGTCGAATTCATGATGGCCGCCGACATGGTCGAAATGGCTGTGACTGGCAACGCACAAAAGCGGCTTTTCCGTGACCAGCGCGACATGGTTTTTCAGGCTCATCACGCCCATACCGGTGTCGAACAGCAAATCGTGGTCACGCCCGCGCACATGCCACATATTGCAGTGGATATCGGGAATGACATGGGGCTCGTAGATCAGTGTAATATCGTCACTATAGCGACGCGTTTCGAACCAGTTGTCGGCAATGGGTAAAATCATGGGACGGGAACTTAACACAAACGATGGAAAGTGAAATCATGACAGGACGGGTGGCCGGAAAAGCGGCCTTGATTAGTGGCGCCGCGACCGGCATCGGACAATCCATTGCCGTGCGCCTGGCCGCGGAGGGCGCCCGCGTGGCGGTGGCCGATATCGATGCGGAAGGCGGCAGCGACGTCGTGGCGGAGATTGAGCAGGTCGGCGGCGAAGCCATGTTCATCGCCCTCGACGTCACCGACGAAGACGCCTGGAGAGACGCCGTCGCCGCAGTCGAATCCACTTTCGGCAAGCTCGATATTCTCGTCAACAATGCCGGCATCGCCATCGTCGAGAGCGTCGATAAAATGGCGCTCAAAGATTGGCGCGCGGTGATGGCGGTCAATATCGATGGCGTGTTCCTCGGTACGAAGTACGCGGTGCCCGCGATGCGCCGTGCCGGCGGCGGCTCGATCGTCAATGTTTCCTCCATACTGGGCCTGGTGGGAGAAGCAAAAGTCTCGGCCTATTGCGCCTCCAAGGGCGCGGTGCGCCTCTTTACCAAGGCGGTGGCGCTCGAGTGCGGGCGCGACGGCAGTGGCATCCGCGTCAATTCCGTGCATCCCGGCTATATCCATACGGCGATGGTGGAAGAGACCTGCCGGCGCGACTTTGGCGATATTCCGACCGGCATGGCTGAATTGAGCAAAGCGCACCCCATCGGGCGCATCGGCCAGCCGGCGGAAATTGCTGCCGGCGTGCTCTATCTGGCCTCCGATGAAAGCAAATTCGTCACCGGTAGCGAGCTCGCCATCGATGGCGGCTACACGGCGGCTTGATATGGTCAAGCTGGTGGCATATGCCGAATTCAAGACCTTGCTGAACCAGGCGGCGGCGCTTGAGGAAGCGCTGCTGCCCAACGAGTTGGAGATGGTGCACAGCCTCGCCGATAAATACGCTGAGGCGGTCGATCTCGATCCGTTCGATGTCACCGCGATTGAGGTCATCCTGCGCAATGTCGACGTGCGCAAGGGTTTCCGCATGGACGTTAAAAAGGATCCTGCTCGCGTCATAGATTTGCCTCGGATTAAGGAATAAAACGCGACCGCGCTACATTTCCCATTTCGGACTTTCGATGACGCGCACTTTTTCCGGCGGCGCGGGGTAGGGCAGGGCATAGAATTTTTGCGCCGGGCGCAGTTCCTCGGTGTTTTCGAACGCGCCTTCGACCAACTCCTACAAACGCATGCCGACACCCACGCCCTTCGTCCGCGCGTCGCGCATCACGGTCTGCAGTTCGAGCGCGATCGCTTCATTCCACGGCATTTCATAAAAGCGCGGCGCGTCCGCCACATTGACCCACAGGTAGATTGCTTCGCCTTCTTTCAAATAAGCGGAGATAATTTCAATCTCGCCGAGGTCGCGATGCTCCAAATGCAATGGCTTGGGTTTGGCCAGTAAATCGACATAGGCAAAGGCGCCGAGCGGCAGGGCGATTATGACCAGTCCCAGGG